>NZ_JBYTAH010000020.1:0-93208 GCF_058787975.1 Cupriavidus sp. FW305-26 | reverse complement strand
GGGCGTGCTTCATGATGACTCCGGAGAAAGCCTGGACTTGCCGGCATCGGGCGCCGGTGCCAGCCCGTGCGTCAGCAGCGCGGATACGTGGCGCACCAGGGTGTCGGTATCGACCGCTTCGCCGCCGGGCAGCCGGCGCCAGATATGGGTGGTGGCCAGCGGCAGCAGCGTCAGGCCGATCAGCGACGGCATCACCAGCGCCGGCTCCAGTCCGCTGTTGAGCTGCCCGCGCGCGATCGCGGCCGCCAGCGGCGCGTTCAGTGCACCGGCGCGCTGCAGCGCGAAGCGGTCCAGCACGCGCTCGCGCAGGGCGCCGTCGGCACTGGCGACTTCGCGGATCCACAGCCCGGGAAACCAGGGCGTGGCGGCCGCGGTGCGGATCAGCTGGCCGGCGATGCCGATCAGCATGGCCATCGGCTCGGCATCGCCGGCGGCAGCGAAGACGCCGGCCACCAGCGGCTGCAGCTTTTCCTCGACCACGGCGTCCAGCAGCAATTCGCGGTCGCTGAAGTAGTAATGGACCAGCGCCGGCGTCACGCCGGCCTGGGTGGCAATCGCCTTGACCGGGGTGCCGGCCACGCCCTGGCGCGAGAACAGCTCGGTGGCCGCATCGAGGATGCGTTCGCGCTGGCCGGGCTGGCCGGCCGCAGGGCGGCCGGGGCTGCGGCCGGCGGAGGGTTTCGGTTTGGCGGGTGGGCGCGGCATGGGCAAACGGATGCAAGCGGTCTCCAGTGAATATTAATTTTTGCGTTAATTAATTCAAGGGCGGTTACAACGTCGGCCTTCCGGCACACCCTTTGGCAGGTAGACATGTCATGGGTGCTTGGCTATGCTGCGGGCGCCGGAGCGCGCCGCCTCCGGCACATCCCTTGCCGATCGCCTCTGCCGATGCCGTTTCCGCCACTTGCCAGCGCTCCCGTTCGTATCCGTTTTCGTCGTGTGCTGGCAGCGCTGGCCTGTTGTGCGTGCCTGCCAGCGATGGCGCAGCAAGCGGAGCCGGTGCAAGGCCCGGCTGAAGCGGAGAGCCCGTTTGCCTTTCACGGCCAGAGCACCTACATCTGGCAGCGCAAGCCAGCATTCGGCGCGGCCTACTCCGGCCCCAACAGCCTGGGTACCGAACGGGCCAAGAGCTACTCGTTCAGTGCGACGCTGGATCTGGGACTGAAGCTGTGGCCGGGCGCGGAGTTCCACTTCAATCCGGAAGCCACGCAAGGCGTGCCGTTTTCCGGCCTGCACGGCCTGGGCGGCTTGTCCAACGGAGAACTGGGCAAGGCCGCCAGCACCAACCCGGTGTTCTACCGGGCGCGCGCGTTCGTGCGGCAGACCTGGGGCCTGGGCGGCGGCGGCGAAGCGCTGGAAGCGGATTTCAACCAGTTTGGGCGCACCGTCGATCAGCAGCGCGTGGTGCTGACAGCGGGCAACTTCAGCGTGCTGGATGTCTTCGACCAGAACGAGTTCGGCTCGGACCCGCGCACGCAATTCATGAACTGGTCGTTCATGACGCATGGCGCCTTCGACTATCCGGCCGATGCGCGCGGCTATAGCTGGGGCCTGTCGCTGGAATACATCGGCGACGGCTGGTCGGCGCGCATCGGGCGCTTCCTGCAGCCGCTGGAATCCAACGGGCTGCGGCTCGACACCCGCATGTTCGAGCACTACGGCGACATCATCGAAGTGGAGAAGCGCTACCAGCTGGCTGGCCGGCCCGGCACCGCGCGGCTGCTGTGGTTCCGCAACAAGGCGCGCATGGGCGCGTTCAGCGATGCCATCGGCTTCGGCATGGCCAACAACACCACCCCGGACGTCGCCGACGTGCGCCGCGAGCACGCCAAGAGCGGCGTGGGCGTGACACTGCTGCAGCAGGTCACCGATTCACTGGGGATGTTCGCGCGCGCCAGCCTGTCCGACGACAAGACCGAGACCTACGCCTTCACGGAGATCGGCCGCCAGGTGTCGGCCGGCGGCGTGCTGAATGGCGATGCGTGGGGACGTGCGCGCGATGCGCTGGGCGTGGCGGTGGCGATCAACATGCTGGGCCCAGACCACCGCAACTACCTGGCCGCGGGCGGGCAGGGCGCGTTCCTGGGCGACGGTGCGCTGCGCTACGGGCCCGAGCAGATCCTGGAGATCTACTACAGCTTCCAGCCGGTGAAGTACCTGAGCATCAGCCCGGACTTCCAGTACGTGCGCAACCCCGGCTACAACCGCGACCGCGGGCCGGCGAAGTTCTACGGGGTGCGCCTGCACGGGGAGTTCTGATCCTCCCCGCCTGCCTCATTGCCGCGCGTTGCGCTTGTTATCCGGCCACGCCGTATTGAAGTTGGTGCGGAACGGGTTGATATCGAGCCCGCCGCGGCGCGTGTAGCGCGCATACACCGCCAGCTTGACCGGCTTGCACTCGCGCATCACGTCCATGAAGATCCGCTCCACGCACTGCTCGTGGAACTCGTTGTGGTTGCGGAACGAGATCAGGTACTTGAGCAACCCTTCCTGGTTGATCGGCGCACCCACGTAGCGGATCTGCACGCTGCCCCAGTCCGGCTGGCCGGTGACCAGGCAGTTGGACTTCAGCAAATGCGACACCAGCGTTTCCTCCACCGGCGATTCTTGCTGGTCGGCAGAGAGCAGCTCGGGCGCGGGCTCATAGCGGTCCACCTCGATGTCGAGCCGGTCCAGCAGCAGGCCATCGAGCTCGCCCATCTTCTGCTTGCCCAGGTCCGCTTCAGTCACCAGCCGCACCTGCACGGTGCCGCCGGTGGCTTCGGACAGGTCGTGGTGCAGCAGCTGCTGCAGCGCCTCGGGTGAAGCAATCCTGGTCTGGTTGAACGAGTTCAGGTACAGCTTGAACGACTTGGACTCGATGATATTGGGCGTGTCCGACGGGATGATGAAGCTGGCCAGCGCCACCTGCGGCTTGCCCTTCAGGTTCAGCCACGACAGCTCGTACGCATTCCAGATATCGACGCCGAAGAATGGCACCGGCTTGCCTTCGGGCAGGCCGATCTCGGTGCGCTTGGGCTGGCGCGGGATCGGGAACAGCAGCGAGGCGTCGTATTCGGTCTTGTAGGCCGAGGGCTTGCCCAGCGGCGAATGTTCAGGGAGGCTCATGGGGCGCTCAGCAGGTGTCAGGACAGGAACAGCTTGTACACCGGGTTGTCGGTCTCGTCCCAGTGTACGTAACCCAGCGTCGAAAGGAAGGCGCGGAAGGCGCGCTTCTCGTTCTTCGGCACCTGGATGCCGACGAGGATGTTGGAGGTATCCGCGCCCTGGTTGCGGTAGTGGAACAGGCTGATATTCCAGTTCGGGCTCATGCTGGACAGGAACCGCATCAGCGCGCCCGGCCGCTCGGGGAACTCGAAGCGGTACAGCAGCTCGTCATGCGCCAGCGCCGAGCGCCCGCCCACCATGTAGCGGATATGCTGCTTGGCCAGCTCGTCGTTGGACAGGTCCAGCGTGTCGAAGCCGTGCTTGCGGAAGCTGGCCGCGATCTTGTCATTCTCGGCGCGGCTGGCGATCTGCACGCCAACGAAGATATGCGCCATGCTGGTATCCGCGATGCGGTAGTTGAACTCGGTCACGCTGCGCGTGCCCACCAGCTCGCAGAAGCGCTTGAAACTGCCGCGCTCTTCCGGGATGGTCACGGCGAACACGGCTTCGCGCGCCTCGCCCACCTCGGCGCGCTCGGCGACAAAGCGCAGGCGGTCGAAGTTCATGTTGGCGCCGCAGGCGATCGCCACCAGGTGCTGGCCCTTGAGCTTCTCGCGCTCGGCATAGGCCTTCAGGCCTGCCACGGCCAGTGCGCCGGCCGGCTCCAGGATGCTGCGGGTGTCCTGGAACACGTCCTTCAGGCCCGCGCAGATGGCGTCGGTATCCACCAGGATGATGTCGTCGACCAGCTCGCGCGTGATGCGGAAGGTCTCCTTGCCGACCAGCTTGACCGCAGTGCCGTCCGAGAACAGCCCCACTTCCTTCAGCTCGACGCGCTTGCCGGCGTCGACCGAGCGCTTCATCGCGTCAGAGTCCACCGTCTGCACGCCGATCACCTTGATCTCGGGGCGCACCGCCTTGATGTACGAGGCGATGCCAGAGATCAGCCCGCCGCCGCCGATGGCGACGAACACGGCATGGATCGGGCCCGGGTGCTGGCGCAGGATCTCCATGGCGATGGTGCCCTGGCCGGCGATGACCTCGGGATCGTCGAACGGATGGATGAAGGTCAGCTTGTGCTTCTTCTCCAGCTCCGCGGCGTGGTTGTAGGCGTCGCTGTAGGACTCGCCGTGCAGCACGATTTCCACCCACTGGCCGCCGCGTTCGCGCACGGCGTCGATCTTCACCTGCGGCGTGGTGACCGGCATGGCGATGATGGCCTTGCACTGCAGGCGCGCCGCGGACAGCGCCACGCCCTGCGCGTGGTTGCCGGCCGAGGCGGCGATCACGCCGCGCCTGAGCTCTTCCGGCGTCAGCGAGGCCATCTTGTTGTATGCGCCGCGCAGCTTGAAGGAGAAGACCGGCTGGGTGTCCTCGCGCTTGAACCAGACCGAATTGCCGGTGCGCGCCGACAATTGGTGCGCGTAGGTCAGTTCGGTCTCCTGCGCCACGTCGTAGACCTTGGCGGTCAGGATCTTCTTCAGGTAATCGGGTCGGGCGGCGGACGTGCGGGTCATGGTCTCGGGGCGGGCCGTGGGGCGGCGCAAAAAAAGGCGGAAATTCTGGCGGAAACCGTCAATGATAAAGGATGGCGGCGACTTCCACCCGGCCCGGGCGACGCTCCCGCCGCCCGCGACGGGCGGCCCGGGCCGCGCGGAGGTCACTCTTCGTGTGGATGACGATGCACTCATGCGGGCAAGGCGAGCCAGGGCGCAGCGGGGGCCGCAGACGCTTGGCCCTGGACTTGCGTCGAGGCCAGGTTGCGTGCGCGCCATGTAGGACGGCGTCCGGTGGACGCCGGTCAAAACGACGTGTTACGGTGTAACGCGATGCCACAACTACCGCTAATCGAATCCAATACCGCCCTGTTTCTCGACTTCGACGGCACCCTGGCCGACCTGGCCCCGCGCCCGGAACTGGTGCAGGTCGAACCCGAACTGGTCGGCACGCTGCACACGCTGTTCCAGCGTCTGGACGGCGCGCTGGCCGTCATCTCCGGGCGGCCGATCTCTGAACTCGACCACTTCCTGCAGCCGCTGCGGCTGCCGGCGGCCGGCGTGCATGGTGCTGAATTCCGCACCGACGGCGGCATGGTGTCCAAGACTTCCGCCGCCCCTGGCCTGGAACTGCTGATCCCCCACCTGGAAGCGCTGGTGCGCGCCTATCCCGCGCTGCGGCTGGAGCGCAAGTCCGTCGCCGTCGCCATCCACTACCGCCAGGCGCCTGAACTTGCCGGCGTGGTCGATGCCGCGGTCACCGAGGTGCTGCGCCATGCCGTCGGACTGGAAGCGCTGCCCGGCAAGATGGTGGTCGAGATCAAGCCGGCCGGCGTCGACAAGGGCGACGCCATTGCCGCATTCATGAAATCCGCGCCGTTCGCCGAGCGCATGCCGCTTTTTGCCGGCGACGACCTGACCGACGAGCCGGGCTTTGCCGCCGTGCGCAAGCTCGGCGGGCTGGGCGTGCTGGTGGGCCAGCGCGAGACCGTGGCCAGCGTCACCGTGCCCGGGCCGGCCGCGCTGCGCAGCTGGCTGCACCGATCGGCCCGCGCGCTGGAAGGCGCCGGCGGCCACCCGCGCGCCGTGCCGAATGAGGCCGAGCCAGGCCCGGCCCGGCGCACAACGACATCCTGAGGGAGGTATCGCTGTGACCAATCCGAGCAGCCCGAGCGAACCGGGCCAGCCGCCGACCGAAGGCGTGCACAAGACCGTGGACGGCGGCAGCCGCTTTGCCAATCCGTCGTTGTCGCTTGGCATGATCGGCAACTGCGCCATCTCTGCGCTGGTGGACTGCCGCGCGCGCATTGTCTGGTCGTGCCTGCCGCGCTTCGATGGCGACCCGGTGTTCAACGCCCTGCTGGACCCGAGCGAGAACGCCGGCCATTTCTCGATCGAGATCGAGGACTTCCAGTCGTCGCGGCAATGGTACGAGCCCAATACCGCGGTGCTGCGCACGCGGCTGACGGACATCCACGGCAACTGCCTGGAGATCACCGACTTTGCGCCGCGCTTCTTCCGGCTGGGGCGCTATTTCCGCCCGACCACGCTGGTCCGGCGCATCCGCCCGGTGCGCGGCGCGCCGCGCGTGCGCGTGGTGGTGGCGCCGCGCTTCGAATGGGGCCGCAAGGCGCCGCAGACGACGCGCGGCAGCAGCCATGTGCGCTATATCGGCGACGACATGACCCTGCGCATGACCACCGACGCGCCGATGGCGTATGTGCTGTCGCATACGCCGTTCCTGGTCACGCGCGGGTACAACTTCATCCTCGGCCCGGACGAGACCCTCGCGCACGGCGTGGAAGAAACCGCGCGCGACTTCGAGCAGGAGACCACCGCCTACTGGCGCCTGTGGAGCCGCCGCCTGGCGGTGCCGCGCGAATGGCAGGACGCGGTGATCCGCGCGGCTATCACGCTGAAGATGTCGCTGTTCGAAGAGACCGGCGCCATCGTCGCGGCGATGACCACCAGCATCCCCGAGGCGCCGGGCAGCGGCCGCAACTGGGACTACCGCTTCTGCTGGCTGCGAGACGCCTTCTTCGTGGTGCGCGCGCTCAACAGCCTGTCCGAGGTCGGCACCATGGAGGATTACCTGCGCTGGCTGTCCAACGTGGTGATGCAGTCGCAGGACGGACATATCCAGCCGCTGTACGGCATCGGCCTTGAGCGCGAGCTGCCTGAAAGCATGCTCGACCATCTGCCGGGCTACCGCGGCATGGGCCCGGTGCGCGTGGGCAACCAGGCGCAGGAGCACTTCCAGCACGATGTCTACGGCAACGTGGTGCTGGGCGCGGCCCAGGCCTTCCATGATCACCGGCTGCTGCACCGCGGCGGCCCCGCTGAATTCCGCCGGCTGGAAGAGGTCGGCGAACAGGCAGTGAAAGTGTTCGGCACGCCCGATGCCGGCATGTGGGAGCTGCGCACGCGGGCGCGCGTGCATACGTCGTCGGCGCTGATGAGCTGGGCCGCCTGCGACCGCCTGGCCAAGGTTGCCGACAAGCTCCAGCTGCAGGCGCGTGCCGCCTACTGGCACGACCATGCCGAGCGCATGAAGGAGCGCATTCTGGCCGAATCCTGGAGCGAGGAGCGCCAGGCCTTCGCCGAGAGCTTCGGCGGGCGCGAGCTGGATGCCAGCGTGCTGCTGATGGCCGAAGTCAATTTCATCGAGCCGCGCGATCCGCGCTTCATCGCCACCGTCAAGGCGCTGGAGGCATCGCTGTGCGACGGACCCTATATGCGCCGCTACGAGGCGCCCGACGATTTCGGCAAGCCCGAGACCGCGTTCAACATCTGCACGTTCTGGCGCATCGATGCCCTTGCGCGCATCGGCCGGCGCGAGGAAGCGCGCGAGATTTTCGAGTCGATGCTGGCCTCGCGCAATCCGCTGGGGCTGCTGTCCGAGGATACCCATCCGGTGACCGGCGAGATGTGGGGCAATTTTCCGCAGACGTATTCGATGGTCGGGCTGATCAATGGCGCGATGCGGCTGTCGGCGCCGTGGGACACGGTGATCTGAACCGCCTGCGCGCACGGCAACCAGAACAGAGGACTCCAAGAACAACATATGCCAAGACTTGTAGCGGTATCCAACCGGGTCGCCGATCCCCGCAACGTGGCGGCGGGCGGCCTCGCCGTGGCGCTATCCGAAGCCCTGCGCCAGACCGGCGGCATGTGGTTCGGGTGGAGCGGCAAGGCGCTGGAAACCGCCCAGGGCGGCACGCCCGGTGAAGGCGACCTGCATCTGCAGCAGGCCGGCAACGTGACGCTGGCCACCGTCGACCTGAGCCGCGAGGACCACGACGCCTATTACCTGGGCTACAGCAACGGCGTGCTGTGGCCGGTATTCCACTACCGGCTGGACCTTGCGGACTTCGACTCCAATTTCCTGAACGGATACCGGCGCGTGAACCAGCTGTTCGCGCGCAAGCTGGCGCCGCTGCTGCAGCCCGACGACATCATCTGGATCCATGACTACCACCTGATCCCGCTGGCGTCAGAGTTGCGCGCGATTGGCTGCGGGCAGAAGATCGGCTTCTTCCTGCATGTACCGCTGCCGCCGCCGCTGATCCTGGCCGCCATCCCGCAGCACGAGTGGCTGATGCGCGCACTGTTTGCCTACGACCTGCTCGGCTTCCAGAGCCATGCGGATGTCGAGCACTTCTCGCGCTATGTGCAGGCCGAAGCGCAGGCCGAGCCGATGGGCGAGCACCGCTACCGCGCCTTCCACCGCACGGTGCGGGCGCAGGCCTTCCCGATCGGCATCGACGTCGACGAGTTCATGGAGCTGGGCCGCGGCGCGGACGCGCAGGAAACCTACGAGATGATGTGCGCGCAGTACGCGCGCCGCCGGCTGCTGCTTGGCATCGACCGGCTCGACTATTCCAAGGGCCTGCCGCAGCGGCTCAAGGCGTTCTACCGGCTGCTGGCCGAGTACCCAGAGAACCGCTCGAGCGCAACGCTGGTGCAGATCGCCGCGCCCTCGCGCGAGTCGGTCGATGCCTACGTCGACCTGCGCCGCGAGATGGAACAGCTGAGCGGCTCCATCAATGGCGAGTTCGGTGAGCTGGACTGGATGCCGGTGCGCTATATCCACCGCACCACCGCGCGCAAGCGGCTGCCCGGCCTGTGCCGCGCCAGCCGCGTGGCGCTGGTGACGCCGCTGCGCGACGGCATGAACCTGGTGGCCAAGGAGTTCATCGCCGCGCAGGACCCCGAGGACCCGGGGGTGCTGGTGCTGTCGCGCTTTGCCGGCGCCGCCGAGCAACTGCGCGAGGCGCTGCTGGTCAATCCGTACGACACGCGCGCCACCGCGCAGGCGATCCAGCAGGCGCTGCACATGCCGCTGGCCGAGCGCCAGCAGCGGCATCAGAAATTGCTGGAGCGCATCCGCGCGCAGGATGTGCACTGGTGGAGCAGCGAGTTCCTGCGCGCACTGACTGAGACCGAAGGGGCCTGAGGCGCGGGCTGTTCTTCCGGTCGGGGAGCATGACCATGAGCGAAGACCTGGCAGCGCAATCGTGCACGCCTTGCCGTGGCGGCGTGCCGCCGCTGACGCCGGCTGAAGCCGAGATGCTATTGCAGCAGGCGCCGGGATGGGAGCTGGTCGATAGCGCGACGCGGATCGAACGGCGTTTCACCTTCGGCAATTTCGCGCAGGCGCTGGCGTTCGTGAACGGCGTCGGGCAACTGGCCGAGACGCAGGGGCATCATCCCGAGATCAGCTTTGGCTGGGGGCATGCCACGGTGTCGTGGCGGACCAAGAAGATCAAGGGCTTGCACCGGAATGATTTCATCATGGCGGTGAAGACGAGCGAGCTGGCGGAGGGGATCGGGTGAGGTTGGTGGGGGTCACTTCAGATCCCCGGGCGTATCAATATCCCGAAACGCCCCTTCATCCTCGGTCAGGATCCGCGTCACAGGCTTGTCCTTCAGCAACGCCCGCGCGCCCTCATCGCCATCCAGCTTCAGCAATTCCTCGCGCCAGGCTGCGCCAAAACCCACCGGATGCCCACGTTGCCCGTTGCGCCAAGGGGCGGCGATGGTGTCCGGCGCGGTGATCGTCAATGCCACCGCCCGGATCAGTTCCATCGGCAGCCAGGGCATGTCCGCCAGCGCCACCACCCAGCCGCGCGCTTCGGGCGTGGCGGCCACGGCAGCACGCAGGGCAGCGCCCATGCCGGCTTCGGCGTCGGGCGACTCGAGCACGCGGCAGCCGCCGCGGCGCAGTTCCTCCGCCAGTGCCGGGTTGCCCGGACGAATGACGGCGATCGATTCCGGCAGCGCCGCGGCCAGCGTGCGGGCGCTGCGCCAGGCCACGGAGCGGCCGCCGGGCAGCACCTCCAGCAGCTTGTTGCGTTTGCCGGCGGCGTCGAAGCGGTGGCCGTAGCCTGCGGCCAGCAGGATGCCGGTGGGCAGGTCGGTGCGGAGCAGGGGAGCGTTGGGGGCGGCAGTCATGGCGGCACTTGCGAGGTCGTCAGGTGGGATCGGGCGCGACGTCGCAGCTGCTGCCGGTGCCGGCAGCCATCTCGCGTGCGGCCTTGGCGCCTTCCACCTGCAGGATGTCGGGCAGCGATACGTGGTTCCTGGCCGCGATCACCTCGGCCAGGATCGAGATGGCGATCTCGGGCGGCGTGCGGCTGCCGATGTAGATGCCCACGGGGCCATGCAGCCGCGCCAGCTGCAGCTCGGTCAGGTCGAATTCCTTGAGCCGTTCGCGGCGCGCCTGGTTGTTGCGGCGCGAACCCAGCGCGCCCACGTAGAAGGCGCGGGTGCGCAGCGCTTCCATCAGCGCCAGGTCGTCCAGCTTGGGGTCGTGCGTGAGCGCGATCACGGCGCAGCGCTCGTCCAGCTTCATGTCGGTGACGGTGTCGTCGGGCATGGTGCGCACCATGGTCACGCCGGGGATGTCCCAGGTCTCGGTGTATTCCTCGCGCGGGTCGCACACGGTGACCTGGAAGCCCAGGCCCACGGCGATCTGGCACAGGTACTTGGACAGCTGCCCGGCGCCGATCACCAGCATGCGGTAGCGCGGGCCGTGGATGGTCAGCAGGGTCTTGCCGTCGAACACCAGGCCGTCGGTGGCGTTGGCCGGGCCCAGCGTGGCGGTGCCGGTGGCCATGTCGAGCGTGCGCGCGACCAGGCGGCCGTTCTCAACGGCATCGAGCAGCTCGGCGATGCCGCTGGCTGGGGTCAGCGGTTCGGTCACCAGCTCGATGGTGCCGCCGCACGGCAGCCCGAAGCGGTGGGCTTCCTCGGCGCTGATGCCGTACTTGATCGCTTCCGGGTGGTCGGCGGTGATGCCCTGCCGGCGCACGCGGTCGATGATGTCGTCCTCGATGCAGCCGCCCGAGACCGAGCCCACCACCAGGCCGTCGTCGCGCACGGCCAGCATCGCGCCTTCGGGCCGGGGCGACGAGCCCCAGGTCCGCACTACCGTGACCAGCAGCACGCGATGGCCTTGCTGCTGCCACTGCACGCTGTTCTTCAGGACTTCGAGATCCACGCTGTCCATGATCGTTTCCGCTTCGGTTCCTCTGTTGGTTCATTGTCGCCGGCGGCCGCGGCGGGGGCGCCCTCGGCCGCTGGCGTTTCGTCGGTGGCGTCAGGGGTGACGGCCTCGGTGAAGCGCGCAAAGAAGGTGTCTGCCATCTTGCGCGCCGCGGCGTCCACCAGCCGCGAGCCGATCTGTGCGATCTTGCCCCCCACGTGGGCGTTGACGGTGTAGGTCAGCACGGTCTCGTCACCGTCTGCTTCCAGCCGGACCTGGGCGCTGCCCTTGCCGAATCCCGCCGCGCCACCCTGGCCATCGAAACGGATGGTGTAGCTGTCGGGGGCCTGGATGTCTTCCAGTGCCATGCGGCCCTTGAAGCGCGCCTTGACCGGGCCCACCGCGGCCGTCAGGGCCAGCTGGTACGCGTTGTCGCCGTCGGGCTCGATACTCTCACATCCCGGGATGCAGTGCTTGAGCAGCTCGGTGTCGTTGAGCGCTTCCCATGCCACCTGCTGCGGGACCGGCAGGCGCTGGCTCTGGTTCATTTCCATGGCGGGGCTTCCTTGTTGTGCCTGGCGAGGGCAGGGGTGGCGGCCCGGGGCGGGCCGCCATGGTCGGACAGCAGCGTCTCGAGCGCCAGCAGGCTGTCCAGGTTATGGGCCGGGCGCAGTGCGTCCACGTGCGGCAGGATGGCTTGCACGCCACGCGCCTGCGGGGTGAAGCCGGGGTAGCGCAGCAGCGGGTTGAGCCAGACGATGCGGTGCGCAAAGCGGCGCAGCCGTGCCATTTCGTCGCCGAGCAGGTCGATATGCTCGTGGTCCAGGCCGTCGGTGACCAGCAGTACGGTGGCGCGCCCGGACAGCGTGCGCCGCGCCCAATGGCGGTTGAAGCTGGCCAGCGCCGCGCCGATGCGGGTGCCGCCGGCCCAGTCGCGCACCTGGCCGGTGATCAGCGCGACGGCCTCGTCGGGGTCGCGTTCGCGCAGCGAGCGCGTGATGTTGGTCAGCCGCGTGCCGAACAGGAATACCGACAGCCGCTCGCGCGACTGCATCAGCGCATGGCAGAAGTACAGCACCGCGCGCGAGTACTGGCTCATCGAGCCGGAGATGTCGAGCAGCAGCACCACCGGCGGCTTGCGCTCGGCGTGCTTGCGGAATTTCCAGCGCAGCCACTCGCCATGCTGGCGCACCGCCAGGCGCGCGCTGGCGCGCAGGTCGGCATGGGTGCCACAAGTGGCGGCGCGCAGGCGGCGGGTGCGCTGCAAGGCCAGGTGGGCGCGGCGCGTGCGCACCAGGTGCTGCAGCGCGCGCCATTCCTGCGCGGTCAGGGTTTCAAAGTCGCGCTGCGCCAGGCGTTCCTGGTCGGAGAAGGTCAGCGGCACGTGGATGCGCTCGGCTTCGGCCTGTGCGGGACGTGACTGCGCTTCGGGCTGGCGCGCGGCCAGGGCATCGGCCAGCCGGTTGCTGCGTTTCGGTGGCGGCGCGCCGCTGTCGACGCGCGGCAGCAGCAGCGCGCGCAGCTTGCCTTCCCAGTCGGGATCGCGCCAGAACAGGTCGAAGGCGGCATCGAACAGCGGGCGCTGGTCGGGGCCGGACAGCACCAGCGCCGCCAGCGCGGCGCGTACCTCGTCGCGCTGGCCGATATCGATATGGCGCAGCGCCTCCAAGGCATCGACAGCATGGGCCGGCGACAGCGCGAAGCCGCCGTCGCGCAACAGCCGCATGAAGTGCGTGACGTTGCGCGCCAGCACCGGCAGGGCCGGTGCGGCGGGCCGTGCGGCGGCGTGCAGCGTGGCCATCTTCAGCCTCCCGGCGTGGCACCCGCCAGCAGCTCGGCCACGGTGGGGCCGTCCACGCGCGCCAGGTCGTCCTGGTACTTGAGCAGCACGCCCAGCGTGTCGCGCACGGACTGCGGATCGAGCTCGGTCGCGCCCAGCGCGGACAGCGCGCGGCACCAGTCGATGGCCTCGGCGATGCCCGGCGCCTTGAACAGGTCGATGCCGCGCAGCCGGTGGATAAAGTCGATGGCCTGGGCCTGCAGCGCCGCGGCGGCCTCGGGGGCGCGCGCGGCCACGATCTGCAGTTCGCGGTCGCGCTCGGGGTATCCCATCCACTGGTACAGGCAGCGGCGCTTGAGGGCGTCGTGGACTTCGCGGGTGCGGTTGGAGGTGATCACGATCAGCGGCGGGCGCTCGGCGCGGATCACGCCGATCTCGGGGATCGACACCTGGAATTCGGACAGCACCTCCAGCAGGAACGCTTCGAAGGGCTCGTCGGCGCGGTCGATCTCATCGATCAGCAGCACGCGCGGCACGTCGGGCGCGGCGGGGTCGGGCAGCAGGGATTCCAGCAGCGGGCGCTTGAGCAGGTAGTCATCGTGGTACAGCGACTGCGCCTCGGGCCGCTCGCCGCGCGCCTCGGCCAGGCGCAGCGCCATGATCTGGCGCGGGTAGTCCCATTCGTACAGCGCGCTGGCGGCGTCCAGCCCTTCATAGCATTGCAGCCGCAGCAGCCGCGTGCCGAGCACGCCCGCCATCGCTTGCGCCATGGCGGTCTTGCCGACGCCGGGCTCGCCTTCCAGGAACAGCGGCCGCTGCATGCGCAGGGCGAGATAGAGCACCGTGGCGGTCTCGCGGTCGGCGAAGTATTGCTGGCGTTCCAGCTGGGCGATGGTGTCGTCGATGGAGGTGGGAAGCATGAGCAATCTTGTGTGCCAACGCCACAAAAGCGCCGGCGGTTTGCTCCCCTCTCCCGCCGTGCGGGAGAGGGGAGACAACAAGCGGCGGCGAAGCGCTACCCCTTCGCCGCTGCCTCCACTGCCCTTGCCGCCAGCACCGGGATCAGATGCGCCCGGTACTCCGCCGACGCATGCAGGTCGGCATTCAGCGTCGACGCATCGACCTTCACCCCACGCGCCGCCTGCGCGGTGAAGGCGGCCGACAGCGCCTGCTCCAGCGGCTGGCAGCGGAACACGCTGTCGGCCGCGCCTGTCACCGCCACGCGCACCGTGTTGCCGGTGCGCGCCACCATCACGCCCACCAGCGCGAAGCGCGAGGCCGGGTTGCGGAACTTGGCGTAGGCCGCCTGCTCCGGGATCGGGAAGCGCACCGCGGTGATCAGCTCGTCCGGTTCCAGCGCGGTCTCATAGAGGCCCTTGAAGAAGTCGTCGGCGGCGATGGTGCGGCGGTCGGTGACCACGGTCGCCCCGAGCCCCAGCACACCCGCGGGATAGTCGGCAGCGGGATCGTCATTGGCGAGCGCGCCGCCGATGGTGCCCATGGCGCGCACCTGGCGGTCGCCGATGCCGCCGGCCAGTGCCGCCAGCGCCGGGATGCGCCGGCGCACCTCGGCATGCTCGGCCACATCGGCATGGCGCGCGGCGCCGCCGACCACGATCTCATTGCCTTCGACGCGGATCTCGGCCATGCCGGGAATACGCGCCACGTCCACCAGCACGGAGGGCGCGGCCAGCCGCAGTTTCATCGCGGCCAGCAGGCTCTGGCCGCCGCCGAGGAACTTGGCGTCGGGATCGGCCCTGAGCGTGGCCACGGCCGCCTTGGCATCCGCGGCGCGTTCAAAATTGAATGCGTACATGTCGGTTTCCTTTGCGGTGTGCGTGGGTCACGGCCGGGCGGCCTGGATGGCCTGCCAGACCCGGTGCGGCGTGGCGGGCATCTGGATGTCCTTCACGCCCAGCGGGCTGAGCGCATCCACCAGCGCGTTGATGAACGCCGGCGGCGAGCCGATCGCGCCGGCCTCGCCGCAGCCCTTCACGCCCAGCGGGTTGTGGGTGCAGGGCGTGCCGGTGGCGGTCTCGACGGTGAAGTCGGGCAGGTCGCCGGCGCGCGGCATGGCGTAGTCCATGTACGAGCCGGTCAGCAACTGGCCGCTGTCGTTGTCGTAGACGCACTGCTCCAGCATGGCCTGGCCCAGCCCCTGGCCGATGCCGCCATGGACCTGGCCTTCGACGATCATCGGGTTGATGATGTTGCCGAAGTCGTCCACCGCGGTGAACTTGACCACCTGCGACTCGCCGGTATCGGGATCGACTTCCACCTCGCACACATAGGCGCCGGACGGGTAGGTGAAGTTGGTCGGGTCGTAGAACGCGTTTTCGTTCAGGCCCGGCTCCAGCTTGTCGAGCGGATAGTTGTGCGGCACGTAGGCGGAGAGCGCGACTTCGCCGAAGGTCTTGGTGCGGTCGGTGCCGGCCACGCGGAACACGCCGTTGCTGAACTCGATGTCGGTGTCGGCGGCTTCCAGCAGGTGCGCGGCGATCTTCTTGGCCTTGGCCTCGATCTTGTCGAGCGCCTTGACGATGGCCGAGCCGCCCACCGCCAGCGAGCGCGAGCCATAGGTGCCCATGCCGAACGGCACCCGGCCGGTGTCGCCGTGCACGATCTCGACCTGGTCCAGCTGCAGCCCGAGCCGGTCGGCGACCACCTGCGCGAAGGTGGTCTCGTGCCCCTGGCCATGGCTGTGCGAGCCGGTGAACACGGTCACGGTGCCGGTCGGGTGCACGCGGATCTCGCCCACCTCGAACAGCCCCGCGCGCGCGCCCAGCGCGCCGGCGATATTCGACGGCGCCAGCCCGCAGGCCTCGATATAGCAGGAATAGCCCAGGCCGCGCAGCTTGCCGCGCTGCTTCGCTTCGTCGCGCCGGGCCGGGAAGCCCTTGACGTCGGCCAGCTCCTGCGCGCGCGCGAGGCACGGCTCGTAGTCGCCGGTGTCGTAGGTCAGGCCCACCGGCGTGGCGTACGGGAACTGGCGGATGAAATTCTTGCGGCGCAGCTCGGCCGGGTCGATCTTCATCTCGTGCGCGGCGGTTTCTACCAGGCGCTCGACCACATAGGTGGCCTCGGGCCGGCCGGCGCCGCGATAGGCATCCACCGGCGCGGTGTTGGTGAAGACCGACTGCACCTCGGCGTAGATCGCGGGCGTGGCGTACTGGCCCGCCAGCAGCGTTGCATACAGGATGGTGGGCACGCTGCTGGCGAAGGTCGACAGGTAGGCGCCCATATTGGCGGTGGTATGCACCCGCATCGCCAGGAACTTGCCGTCGGCGTCGAGCGCCAGCTCGGCCCTGGTCACGTGGTCGCGGCCGTGGGCATCGGTCAGGAAAGACTCGGAGCGGTCCGCGGTCCACTTGACCGGGCGCCCGATCTTCTTCGAGGCCCAGGTCAGCGCCACGTCTTCCGGGTACAGGAAGATCTTGGAGCCGAAGCCGCCGCCCACGTCCGGTGCGATGATGCGCAGGCGCGATTCGGGTAGCCCCAGCACGAACGCGCCCATCAGCAGGCGTTCGACGTGCGGGTTCTGGTTGGCCACGTAGACGGTGTAGCTGTCGTCCTGGCGCGTGTAGCTGGCATTGACCGCGCGCGGCTCGATCGCGTTGGGGATCAGCCGGTTGTTGACGATGTCCAGCGTGGTCACGTGCGCGGCCTTGGCAAAGGCGGCGTCGGTGGCGGCCTTGTCGCCGTGGCCCCAGGTGTAGCAGGTGTTGGCGGGCACGTCGTCATGCACCAGGGTGGACGCCTTGGCGGCATCCGCGGCGCTGACCACGGCGGGCAGCTCTTCATAGTCGACGTCGATCTTCTCTGCCGCGTCACGCGCCTGCTGCAGGGTCTCGGCGATGACCAGCGCGACCTGGTCGCCGACGTGGCGCACCTTGTCGTGGGCAATCACCGGGTGCGGCGGCTCCTTCATCGGCGAGCCGTCGATGCTGTGGATCAGCCAGCCGCAGGGCAGGCCGCCGACCTTGTCGGCCGCCAGCTCGTCGCCGGTCAGCACGGCGATCACGCCGGGCGCGGCCAGGGCCTCGGTCTTGTCGATCGAGCGGATGCGCGCATGCGCGTGCGGCGAGCGCAGGAAGTACGCGTAGCTTTGCTGCGGCAGCACCATGTCGTCGGTGTACTGGCCGTTGCCGGTCAGGAAGCGATAGTCTTCCTTGCGCTTGACCGGCGCGCCTACCAGGCGCTGGCTTTCGGGTGCGTTCATGGCCGGTCCCCCTTATTCAGCGCTGGCGGCGGTGCCCTGCATGGCCGCCTGGCCCTGCTGCACTGCGCGCACGATGTTGTGGTAGCCCGTGCAGCGGCACAGGTTGCCTTCCAGGTGGGCGCGGATGGTGGCGGCGTCGGCGCCGGGGTGTTCCCGCACCAGCGCGGTGGCGCTCATCACCATGCCGGGCGTGCAGAAGCCGCATTGCAGGCCGTGGCATTCGCGGAAGGCTTCCTGCATCGGGTGCAGCGTGCCGGGAGCGGCGAGGCCCTCAATGGTGGTCACGGCGGCGCCGTCGGCCTGGACCGCGAGGATATTGCACGACTTGACCGCCCGGCCATCCAGGTGGACCGTGCAGGCGCCGCACTGCGCGGTGTCGCAGCCGACGTGGGTGCCGGTCAGGCGCAATTGTTCGCGCAGGAACTGGACCAGGAGGGTGTTGGGTTCTACCTGCGCGTCAACGGACTTGCCGTTGACCGTCAGGCGGATCGGAATCGCCATGCTTGTCTCCATGTGGGGTGGACGCGCATGACCAATTGCCCGAAATCCCGAAAGAACTGCGTGGGACTGGCCACGACGCGGTACTGCCGCTTAAGACGGCTATAGGACGGCTAATTCGTGATATTGGTGCTGCCGCTACAACTGCTGTAGGTGCGCCAGCGCACGCGGCGAGCGGCTTCAATGCTGGCGCGAATGCTGCGGCCGGCGAACGATTGGCCACAACAGGCTCTAACAGTTAATCACAAATCCAGCACAGGTGCCATGTGGTTTGCCCGCTCCCCATTCGCGGGGCGGGGTCCTGGCAGGGCCGCTGCTAGAATGGCCCGGCCCCCTTGCTCACCCTGACATGGAAGCCTTCTTCGACTGGCTGTTCGAAACCATTGCCCTGCCCAAGGTGGGCCTGCCCGCGATCTTTGTGGTCAGCCTGATCTCGGCCACGCTGCTGCCGCTGGGCTCGGAGCCGGCGGTGTTCGGCTACGTCAAGCTCAACCCGCAGATGTTCTGGCCGGCGATCGTGGTGGCCACTGCCGGCAACACCGTGGGCGGCGCCATCGACTGGTGGCTGGGCTATGCCGCCAAGCTGGCGCTGGTGCGCTACCACAAGCGGCGCCGGGCGCGCGAGCACGACCGTGAGCACCTGGAGCACCGCGAGCACGCGCGCAAACCGCCCAAGCCCAAGCTCGACGCGCGCTACTTCCGGTGGATGCGCCGGCTTGGGCCGCCTACGCTGCTGTTCTCGTGGTTGCCCGGCATTGGTGATCCTTTGTGCACTTTAGCCGGCTGGCTGCGCCTCTCCTTCTGGCCCAGCCTGGCCTGGATGGCGGTCGGCAAGTTCATCCGCTATCTGTTCATGACCGCCAGCCTGCTTTGGATCCCGGACAGTTTTTGGCAGAACATTGCGCAAACGTTCAAGGCCTGGTTCTGATCCGGTGCGTTGCCGGCACCACCGTGGGGCGCCATTGCCAGGCCAGAAAGCCGCCTAATCCCTTGTTCCGACAAGGATTCCTCTATGTTGCGGTGCGGCGAAAGCAGGGGTTGAAGTACAATCGCCCTTTAATGAACGATTCGCGCACAGTCCCCGTGCGCAGCAGGAAGCGGTCCCCCAATGAACGCCCCACTCGTGCTCGACGCCAAGCTCGCCGCGCAGGACGCCCCGCCGCGCCTGCGTGAAATCCCTTATAACTACACGTCCTTCTCGGACCGCGAGATTGTCATCCGCCTGCTGGGCGAGGAAGCCTGGCGCATCCTGGACGAGCTGCGCAGCGAGCGCCGCACCGGCCGCTCGGCCCGCATGCTGTACGAGGTGCTGGGCGATATCTGGGTGGTCCGCCGCAATCCCTACCTGCAGGACGACCTGCTGGAAAATCCCAAGCGCCGCCAGATGCTGGTCAGCGCGCTGCACCACCGCCTGAACGAGATCGAGAAGCGCCGCGCCGCCGACCGTGCCGAGCACGCCGAGCCCGCCGCCGAGGACCGTTCGCACCGCGTGGAGCAGCTGGTCGCCTTCGCCAAGCAGGCGATCGAGGACTTCAAGAACGAATTCGCCGCGGCCTACGACCTGCGCAAGCGCGCGCAGCGCGTGCTGGGCAAGGTCACGCAGAAGGACAACATCAAGTTCGATGGCCTGTCGCGCGTGTCGCACGTGACCGACGCCACCGACTGGCGCGTGGAATACCCGTTCGTGGTGCTGACGCCCGATACCGAGGAAGAGATCGCCGGGCTGGTCAAGGGCTGCTTCGAACTGGGCCTGACCATCATTCCGCGCGGGGGCGGCACCGGCTATACCGGCGGCGCCGTGCCGCTGACGCCGATGAGCGCGGTGATCAATACCGAGAAGCTGGAGCAGCTCGGGCCGGTGGAGCAAACCGACCTGCCGGGCGTGTCGCACAAGGTCGCGACCATCTTCTCCGGCGCCGGCGTGGTGACGCGCCGCGTGGCCGACGCTGCCGACAAGGCAGGCCTGGTGTTCGCGGTCGACCCGACCTCGATCGATGCCTCGTGCATCGGCGGCAACGTGGCCATGAACGCGGGCGGCAAGAAGGCCGTGCTGTGGGGCACCGCGCTGGACAACCTGGCCTGGTGGCGCATGGTGGATCCGGAAGGCAACTGGCTGGAGATCACCCGGCTGGACCACAACCTGGGCAAGATCCACGACGTGCCGGTGGCCACCTTCGAACTGAAATGGTCGGACGGCAACCGCGCCCCGGGCGAGAAGGTGCTGCGCACCGAGACGCTGGCCATCGAGGGCCGCAAGTTCCGCAAGGAAGGCCTGGGCAAGGACGTCACCGACAAGTTCCTGGCCGGCCTGCCCGGCGTGCAGAAGGAAGGCTGCGACGGCATCATCACCAGCGCGCGCTGGATCCTGCACCGCATGCCGAAATTCATCCGCACGGTCTGCCTGGAGTTCTTCGGCCAGGCGCGCGACGCGATCCCCAGCATCGTCGAGATCAAGGACTTCCTCGACGCCGAGACCAAGAAGCCCGGCGGCGCCATCCTGGCCGGCCTGGAGCACCTGGACGAGCGCTACCTGCGCGCGGTCGGCTACGCCACCAAGAGCAAGCGCAACGCCTTCCCGAAGATGGTGCTGATCGGCGATATCGTCGGCGACGATGAAGACGCCGTGGCGCGCGCCACCTCGGAAGTGATCCGCATGGCCAACGGCAAGAGCGGCGAAGGCTTTATCGCCGTCAGCCCCGAGGCGCGCAAGAAGTTCTGGCTGGACCGTTCGCGGACCGCCGCCATCGCCAAGCACACCAACGCCTTCAAGATCAACGAAGACGTGGTGATCCCGCTGAACCGGATGGGCGAGTACACCGACGGCATCGAGCGCATCAATATCGAGCTGTCGATCAAGAGCAAGCTCAAGCTGGTCGACACGCTCGAAGCGTTCTTCGCGCGCGGCAACCTGCCGCTGGGCCGCAGCGACGACGCCAACGAGATCCCCAGCGCCGAGCTGCTGGAAGACCGCGTGCAGCACGCGCTGACGCTGCTGCGCGAGATCCGCGCGCGCTGGCGTTACCTGCAGGACCACATGGACGTGCCGCTGACGCAGGCCAAGGCCTCGCTGATCGGGCACGGGCTGGGACTGCTGGGGCAGGAGTTCGATGCGCGCCTGCAGCATCAGCCTGATGCCACCGTGTTCCACCTGCTGCAGGACCGCACCATCCGCGTGTCCTGGAAGGCGGAGATCCGCGCCGAATTGCGCAAGATCTTCAACGGCGGCGAGTTCAAGCCGATCCTGGACGAAGCCCAGAAGATCCACAAGCAGGTGCTGCGCGGCCGCGTCTTCGTGGCGCTGCACATGCACGCCGGCGACGGCAACGTGCACACCAATATCCCGGTCAACTCCGACGACTACGACATGCTGCAGGACGCGCATCGCGCGGTGGCCCGTATCATGGACCTGGCGCGGTCGCTCGACGGCGTGATCTCGGGCGAGCACGGCATCGGCATCACCAAGCTGGAATTCCTGACCGAGGAAGAGATCGGCGACTTCCGCGCCTACAAGCTGAAGGTCGATCCGCAAGGGCGCTTCAACAAGGGCAAGCTGCTGCCCGGCGCCGACCTGCGCAATGCCTACACGCCGTCGTTCGGCCTGATGGGGCATGAGTCGATCATCATGCAGCAGAGCGATATCGGCGCGATTGCCGAGAGCGTCAAGGACTGCCTGCGCTGCGGCAAGTGCAAGCCGGTGTGCGCCACGCACGTGCCGCGCGCCAACCTGCTGTACAGCCCGCGCAACAAGATCCTGGCGACCTCGCTGCTGGTCGAGGCCTTCCTGTACGAAGAGCAGACCCGCCGCGGCATCTCGGTCAAGCACTGGGACGAGTTCTCGGACGTGGCCGACCACTGCACCGTGTGCCACAAGTGCGTGACGCCGTGCCCGGTCAAGATCGACTTCGGCGACGTGTCGATGAACATGCGCAACCTGCTGCGCAAGATGGGGCAGAAGAAGTTCAACCCCGGCACCGCGGCGTCGATGTTCTTCCTCAACGCCACCAACCCCGAGACCATCAACCTGACCCGCAAGGTCATGATCGACTGGGGCTACAAGGCGCAGCGCCTCGGCAATGACGTGCTGAAGAAATTCGCCAAGAAGCAGACCGCGCATCCGCCCGCGACCGTGGGCAAGGCGCCGGTGCGCGAGCAGGTGATCCACTTCATCAACAAGAAGATGCCGGGCAACCTGCCCAAGAAGACCGCGCGCGCGCTGCTCGACATCGAGGACAACGAGATCGTGCCGATCATCCGCGACCCGAAGGCGACCACGCCGGAAACGGAAGCGGTGTTCTACTTCCCCGGCTGCGGCTCGGAGCGGCTGTTCTCGCAGGTGGGCCTGGCCACGCAGGCGATGCTGTGGCACGTGGGCGTGCAGACCGTGCTGCCGCCGGGCTACCTGTGCTGCGGCTATCCGCAGCGCGGCAACGGCCAGTACGACAAGGCCGAGAAGATCGTCACCGACAACCGCGTGCTGTTCCACCGCGTGGCCAACACGCTGAACTACCTCGACATCAAGACCGTGGTGGTCAGCTGCGGCACCTGCTACGACCAGCTCGCCGGCTATGAATTCGACAAGATCTTCCCGGGCTGCCGCATCATCGACATCCATGAATACCTGCTCGAGAAGGGCGTGAAGCTGGAAGGCGTGACCGGTACCCGCTACATGTACCACGATCCCTGCCACACCCCGATCAAGACCATGGACCCGACCAAGCTGGTCAATGACCTGATGGGCGGCAACACCGGCCTGGGCAAGATCGAGAAGAACGAGCGCTGCTGCGGCGAGTCGGGCACGCTGGCGGTGACGCGTCCGGATATCTCGACGCAGGTCCGCTTCCGCAAGGAAGAGGAAATGACCAAGGGCGCCGACAAGCTGCGCGCCGACGGCTTCACCGGCGACGTCAAGATCCTGACCAGCTGCCCGTCGTGCCTGCAGGGGCTGTCGCGCTACAAGGAAGATGCCACGGTGCAGGCGGATTACATCGTGATCGAGATGGCGAAGCATCTGCTTGGGGAAAACTGGATGCCGGAGTACGTCGCGAAGGCGAACGCCGGCGGTATCGAGCGGGTGCTGGTTTAAATCTCGACGATGGCACGCGTACCCAACTGCCCCTTGTGCGAGACCGACGGCGGCGAACTGGTCTGGATGGGCGACCGCGCCCGGCTGATCCTGGTCGAGCATGACCGTTTCCCGGGCTTCTGCCGCATCGTCTGGAACGATCACGTGGCCGAGCTGAGCGACCTGGAGGATGCCGACCAGGCCTGGCTGATGCGGCTGGTCGCACGTGTCGAACGGGTGGTGCGCGAGGTCATGGCGCCGGACAAGGTCAACCTGGCGGCCTTTGGCAATATGGTGCCGCACCTGCACTGGCACATCATCCCGCGCTACCGCTGGGACACCCATTTCCCCGAGGCAATCTGGGCCGCGCCGCAGCGCGCGGCGGATGCCGTGCGCGTGCAGGAGCTGGCCAGCCGGTTGCCGGCGCTGCGTACGGCGCTTTCGCTGCTCGAAGCCGGCGACGCCTGAGGGGCGCGCGGAACCCACGCCTGGCCGTGACCGTCTGAATGCTGTTGCCGCCGTGGCCTGCCGCCACGGTATCCAGAACAACAAGCCCGGCCGGCATCCGCTGACGGGCCAAGCACTGCCGCTATGTCCTCCACTCCGACCTCAGTCACCGTACCGGGCCCTGCCGTCCCTGCCAGGGCCCTCAAGATCCAGAGCCGGCTGCGCATGGCTGCCACGTGGGCGCTGATCAAGCCTTACTGGAAATCCGAGGACCGCCTCGCCGGGCTTGGCCTGCTGGCGCTGGTGGTGGTGCTCAACCTCGGCATCGTCTATATCAACGTGCTGCTCAACGAGTGGAACCGCGTGTTCTACAACGCGCTGGAGCAGCGCGACTACGCCTCGTTCAAGGTGCTGCTGCTGCGCTTCTCGTGGATCGCGGCGTTCTTCATCGTGGCGGCGATCTCGCGCCAGTACTACACCATGATGCTGCAGATGCGCTGGCGTACCTGGATGACCGGCCGCTTCATGGGCCACTGGCTCGGGCACCAGGCCTATTACCGCATCGAGCAGACCCACACCACCGATAACCCCGACCAGCGTATCGCCGACGATTTGCGCCTGTTCACGGACGGCGCGCTGTCGTTGTCGCTCGGGCTGCTCAACTCGGTGGTGACGCTGCTGTCCTTCGTCGGCATCCTGTGGACGGTATCGGGGCCGATCAGCTTTGCGCTGGGCGGCACCGAGTGGACCATCCCCGGCTATATGGTGTGGTTCGCGGCGGGCTATGCGGTGATCGGCTCGCTGGTGGCGCACGTGGTCGGCCGCCCGCTGATCGGCCTGAACTTCCAGCAGGAGCAGTATGAGGCGGATTTCCGTTTCACGCTGGTGCGCCTGCGCGAGAACAGCGAGCCGGTGGCGCTGTACCGCGGCGAGCCCACCGAGCAGGCCGGCCTGCGCGCGCGCTTCGACCGCATCCGCGCCAACTGGAACCAGCTGATGCGCTATACGCGGCGGCTGACCTTTGTCAGCTCCGGCTATGCGCAGTTCGCCATCATCTTCCCGATCCTGGTGGCGGCGCCGCGCTACTTCGCCGGCAAGATGACGCTCGGCGGCCTGATGCAGACCAGCTCCGCCTTCGGCCAGGTACAGGGCGCGCTGTCGTGGTTTGTCGACAGCTACGCCACGCTGGTGGGCTGGAAGGCGGCCGCCAACCGCCTGATCGATTTCCAGGAAGCGATCCGCGTGGCCGAGCGCCAGGACCTGGCGCCGGGCGGCGTGCGCGATATCGAGGTGGAACATACCGGCAAGCCGCAGAATGGCATCACCATCGACGGCCTGGCGCTGGCACTGCCGGTACGCGCCGCGCGCAGCGCGGCCGTGGGCCAGCGGCCGCTGGTGGCGCCGTTCTCGCTGTCGGTCGCGCCGGGCGAGCGCTGGCTGGTCAGCGGCCCGTCCGGCTGCGGCAAGAGCGTGCTGTTCCGCGCGCTGGCGGGGATCTGGCCGTACGGCAGCGGCACCGTGACCATGCCCGACGGCGCGCGCATGCTGTTCCTGCCGCAGCGCAGCTACCTGCCGATCGGCACGCTGGCCGATGCGCTGGCTTACCCGGACGCCGGCACCGTGCATAGCGCGGAAGCGCTGCAGGCGGCGCTGCGCCAGGCGCGGCTGGCGGCGCTGGCGGACCAGCTCGACGTGTTCGACAACTGGGCGCTGCGGCTTTCGCCGGGCGAGCAGCAGCGTCTGGCCTTCGCGCGCGCGCTGCTGCAGAAGCCGGACTACCTGTTCCTGGACGAAGCCACCAGCGCGCTGGACGAGGAAACCGAAGGCGCCATGTACCGGCTGATGGTGGAGTCGCTGCCGCAGGCGGCCATCATCAGTATTGCCCACCGCAGCACCGTGGCGGCCTATCATCAACGGCGCCTGCGTTACGTGCCGCAGGACGGGGAAGCGGCCCGGGCTGCGCAAGCCGGCGAGCCTGGGGTAAGCTATCGGGTCGTATGCGAAGCGTGATGCCGTGCCGTACCGGCAGCATCGCGCGGCAATCACCCCCTCAGGAGCGACCCTAACCGGGCCGCGATCATCATGGCAGGCCTGGAAAAAGACACCCCTCATCCCACCGCGCTGACCGTCCATACGCAATCCCGCGTGCTGGAGATCGGCTTCGACAACGGCCGCAGCTTCCGGCTGCCGTTCGAGCTGCTGCGCGTGTATTCGCCGTCCGCTGAAGTCCAGGGCCACGGCCCGGGGCAGGAAGTGCTGCAGACCGGCAAGCGCGAGGTGGGCGTCAACGCGGTCGAGCCGGTCGGCAACTACGCGATCCAGATCCGCTTTACCGACGGCCACGATACCGGCATCTATTCCTGGGACCTGCTGTACCGCCTCGGCGACAACCAGGATGCGCTCTGGCAGGACTACCTGCAGCGCCTGGAAGCCGCCGGCGCCGACCGCGACACCCCGATGCCCGCCGCCGGCGCTGCCGGCGGCCACGGCTGCGGCCATCACTGAGCCGCGCCGAACCGATTACCCTGGAGTCTGAAAGATGAGTGAAACCCACTTCGGGTTTGAAAAGGTCGACGAAGCGGAAAAGGCCGACAAGGTTGCCGGCGTGTTCCATTCGGTGGCGAGCAAGTACGACGTGATGAACGACCTGATGTCGGGCGGCATGCACCGGCTCTGGAAGATGTTCACCATCGCCCAGGCTGGCGTGCGCCCCGGCCACAAGGTGCTGGACATCGCCGGCGGCACCGGTGACCTGGCCAAGGCGTTCGCGAAGCAGGCCGGCCCGACCGGAGAGGTCTGGCTGACCGACATCAACGAGTCGATGCTGCGCGTGGGCCGCGACCGGCTGCTGAACAAGGGTATCGTCACCCCGGTGTGCCTGTGCGACGCCGAGCGCATTCCGTTCCCGGACAACCACTTCGACCTGGTGACCGTGGCCTTCGGCCTGCGCAACATGACGCACAAGGATGCCGCGCTGGCCGAGATGCGCCGCGTGGTCAAGCCGGGCGGCAAGGTCATGGTGCTGGAGTTCTCCAAGGTGTGGAAACCCCTGGAGAAGGCCTACGACGTCTATTCTTTCAAGGTGCTGCCGTGGCTGGGTGAGCGGGTGGCAGGGGATGCCCCCAGCTATCGCTATCTCGCGGAATCGATCAGAATGCATCCAGACCAGGCTTCACTTGTACGCTTGATGGAACATGCCGGCCTGGAAAATGTCGAATACTTCAATCTGACGGCCGGAGTGGTGGCGCTCCACGTCGGGCGCAAGTATTAAGAAGACTTGAAATCGCCATGCCTCGCCCGCATATAGGGTGAAACTGACAGGGGATAGCAGAATATGTCGTCATTTCGTGGGAAATTCCTGGTTGGGTCGCTGATCACCGCGATTGCCTTGGGAGTAATGTTCGACGCCAATGCCAAGCGCATGGGCGGTTCGCGCAGCATCGGCAAGCAATCTGAGTCGGTCACGCAGCGCCAGCAGGCGCCGCAGCCCACTTCGCCGACCCAGCAGGCGCAGCAGCCCGCACAACAGGCAGCTCCGGCAACGGCCGGTGCGGCCGGCGCGGCCGCGGCCGCGGCGCCCAAGCGCAACTGGGGCGGCATCCTGGGCGGCATCGCCGCCGGCCTGGGTATCGGCTGGCTTCTGTCGCACTTCGGTCTGGGCGGGGCGGCACTGAGCTTCCTGTCCAATCTGATCCTGATCGCGCTGGTGGCGTTCGCCGCGATCTGGCTGATCCGCAAGTTCCGTGGCGGCAGCAAGCGCACCCAGCAGCCGGCCTACGCCGGCGCCGGCAACGCGCCGAACCTGGGCCGCAGCGCCGAGCCCATGTTCCGCGGCGAGCCGACGCCTGTGTCTTCGGGTAGCCCGGCAGGCCCGGCCGCCAATACGGTACTGCCGGCAGCATCGGCAGCCCCGGTCGCGGCCGATGCGGTGGCCCAGCAGCCGTGGGGCGTGCCGGCCGACTTCGATACCGAAGCCTTCCTGCGCAACGCCAAGGTTCATTTCGTGCGCCTGCAGGCCGCGTGGGATGCAGGCAACCTGGACGACATCCGCGAGTTCACCACGCCGGAGATGTTCGCCGAGATCAAGATGGACCTGGCCGACCGCGGCGCCGAGGTCAACAAGACCGACGTGGTCACGCTGGAAGCCCAGCTGCTCGGCATCGAGTCGGCTGCGGCCCAGCATATCGCCAGCGTGCGCTTCTCGGGCATGATCCGCGAGAAGTCCGGCGAGGCGGCCCAGCCGTTCGGCGAGGTCTGGAACCTGGCCAAGCCTGCCAGCGGCACCGGCGGCTGGCTGCTGGCCGGCATCCAGCAAGAGTCCTGATGCCGCACCCCGCGGCGGTGATGCGCCGGGGGGAGTAGCTTAGAATGGAGGCCCACGCGAAAGCGTGGGCCTTTTTTTGTTTGGGACGCCCGACCTGCGGCGTCGCTGCCTGCCCGCCAACCGCGCTGTCATGAATACTCTGCCTTCCGCCCTGGCCATGCCCGCCATCTCGGCGCTGAACCACCTGCTTGAGCAGGAGCCGTGGGCCCGCAACCAGCTCACGCCGTTTGCCGGGCGCGTGATCCGCTTCGATGCGGCCGCCTTCGTGCTGTCGCTGAAGGTGACGGAGCACGGCTGCACCGAACCAGCGCCCGAGGCCGAGGCGCCCGCGGTGACGCTGCGTGTGCCGGTGCAGCAGTGGCCGCTGGTGGCCGCCGACGTGGCCGAAGGCGGCCAGGCCGCCGCCATGCGCCATGTCCGCATCGAGGGCGACGCCGAGCTGGCCAACACCATCTCGACGCTGGCGCGCAACCTGCGCTGGGACGCCGCCGAAGACCTGTCGCGCGCGCTGCGTGGCATCCTGGGCGGGCCGGTGAGCGACAGCGTGGCGCAGCGCGTGGTCGACGGCGCGCGCCAGGTGCATGAGCAGGCCACGCGCGTGGGCCGCGCCCTGGTCGACAACGTCACCGACTACCTGCTGGACGAGCATCCGACCCTGGTGCGCCACGCCGCGCTCGATGCCTTCGGCACCGACGTGGGCCGGCTGCGCGACAGCCTGGCCCGGCTCGAAAAACGGCTGGAGCGGCTGGAGCGCGCCGGCCCGCCGCCGGCTTCCGGACAGTCGGGCCAGTCCGGCAAGCTGCCGTCGCCGCACCGCTGAGCCGGCCGCGCCCCGATCCCATCCACCAACAACATGACTGCCTGCCCGGCCCTGTGAAGACTCCCGAATGACCCGCCTCCTGCGCCTTGGCAAGATTCTCTTCGTCATCCTCTATTACGGCCTGGACGAGCTGGTGCTCTCGGGCTTCAGCAGCCGCAGGATCCGCTTCCTGGTACGCGTCATCACCATCGGGCGCAAGCTCGAGATGCCGCGCGGCGAGCGCCTGCGGCTGGCGCTGACGCGGCTGGGCCCGATCTTCGTCAAGTTCGGCCAGGTGCTGTCGACCCGGCGCGACCTGATGCCGGCGGACATTGCCGACGAACTGGCCAAGCTGCAGGACCAGGTGCCGCCGTTCGATTCGGTGGTGGCGGTGAAGATCATCGAGCGCGCGCTGGGGCGGCCGCTGGACCAGCTGTTCGAGACCTTCGAGCACCAGCCGGTGGCCAGCGCCTCGATCGCACAGGTGCACTTCGCCACGCTCAAGGGCGGCCCCTGCCACGGCCGCGAGGTCGCGGTGAAGGTGCTGCGCCCGGGCATGCTGCCGGTAATCGACAGCGACCTGGCGCTGATGCGCGACATGGCCACCTGGCTGGAACGCTTCTGGGCCGACGGCAAGCGCCTGAAGCCGCGCGAGGTGGTGGCCGAGTTCGACAAGTATCTGCACGACGAACTCGACCTGATGATCGAGGCGGCCAATGCCAGCCAGCTGCGCCGCAACTTTGCCGACACCAGCCTGCTGCTGGTGCCCGAGGTGTTCTGGGACTGGTGCAGCAGCACCGTGTTCGTGATGGAGCGCATGCACGGCATCCCGATCTCGCGCACCGAGTCGCTCAAGGCCGCCGGCGTGGACATGCACCAGCTGGCGGAAGAGGGTGTCGAGATCTTCTTCACCCAGGTGTTCCGCGACGGCTTCTTCCATGCCGACATGCACCCGGGCAATATCCTGGTGTCGGTGCAGCCCGAGACCTTCGGCCGCTATATCGCGCTGGACTTCGGCATCGTCGGCGCGCTGTCCGAGTTCGACAAGAACTACCTGGCGCAGAATTTCATCGCCTTCTTCCGGCGCGACTACCACCGCGTAGCACTGCTGCACGTGGAGTCCGGCTGGGTGCCGCCAGACACCCGTGTCGAAGAGCTGGAAAGCGCCGTGCGCGCCTGCTGCGAGCCGTACTTCGACAAGCCGCTCAAGGAAATCTCGCTGGGCATGGTGCTGATGCGCCTGTTCCAGACCTCGCGCCGCTTCAATGTCGAGATCCAGCCGCAGCTGGTGCTGCTGCAGAAGACGCTGCTCAATATCGAAGGCCTGGGCCGCCAGCTCGACCCCGACCTGGACCTGTGGAAGACCGCCAAGCCTTTCCTGGAACGCTGGATGCACGAGCAGGTGGGCTGGAAGGGCGCCTGGGAGCGGGTCAAGGTGGAGGCGCCGCTGTGGGCCAAGATGCTGCCCGACTTCCCGCGCCTGGCGCACCAGTTCCTGGAGCGGCGCGCGCTGACCAGCAACGGCGAGCAGGACAAGCTGCTGGCGATGCTGGTGGTGGAGCAGCGCCGCACCAACCGGCTGCTCGGCACCGGGCTGCTGTTGCTGGGCGGCTTTGTCGCCGGCATCGTGCTGACGCATGTGCTGGGCTGGGCGGGCTACTGGTAGCGCACCCAGGCTGATCCATTTTTGAGGTGACCATGAGCGACCCTGCCAAGCCCGTGCCGACCTTCGCCACCCGCAACGCCGCCGACCCGGCATTCTGGGACGAGCGTTTCGAACAGGGCTTCACGCCCTGGGACCAGGGCGGCGTGCCCGAGGAATTCCGGCAGTTCATTGAAGGCCGTGCCCCATGTCCGACCCTGGTGCCAGGCTGTGGCAACGGCTGGGAGGCCGCGTGGCTGTTCGAGCGTGGCTGGCCGGTGACGGCAATCGACTTCTCGCCGCAGGCGGTGGCGTCGGCGCGGCAAACTCTGGGGCCGGCGGGGGTAGTGGTGCAGCAGGGCGATTTCTTTGCCTTCACGCCGCAGCCGCCGTGCGAGCTGATCTACGAACGGGCCTTCCTGTGCGCGCTGCCGCCGGCGATGCGGGCCGACTATGCCGCCCGGGTCGCGCAACTGCTGCCGCCGGGCGGCCTGCTGGCCGGCTACTTCTACCTCGGCGAAAACCGCGGCGGGCCGCCGTTCGCGATGCCGGCCGAGGCGCTGGACGCGCTGCTGGCACCGGCCTTCGAGCGACTTGAGGACCGGCCCACGGCCGCGCCGCTGCCGGTGTTCCAGGGGCAGGAGCGCTGGCAGGTCTGGCGCCGCCGGTCCGGCTGAAGCAGCCGCCGGCCAGCCCTTGTGGCGCAGGCGATGCTCCGCGTGGCGCATTTGCGCCAGCGGGGAATTTTTTTCGTCCACGCTGGTCTGCGTCGCTATAATCCGCGTTTTGATTCGGCTACGACCGCAGCCCCGGCCGCGTTTTCCGCCCAGCGCGAGAACTCCAGGCAGCTCGATATGCGGCCCCGACCGATGAATTGGACTCCGGGCAGATGCGCGCAAGCAACGTGCACTCATGCGCCGCCCGGCATTCGGTTTCTCGCCACAAGGGCACTTCTGCATAGGGCAGCGGCATGCTGATCTGGTTCGTCATCATCTACTGGGTAATCTCGGTCGGCATCGGCCTGTGGGCGGCGCTGCGGGTACGCAACACCACCGATTTCGCCGTCGCCGGGCGCAGCCTGCCATTCCATATCGTCACCGCCACCGTCTTCGCCACCTGGTTCGGCTCGGAGACGGTGCTGGGCATCCCCGCCGTATTCCTCAAGGAAGGCCTGTCGGGCGTGGTCTCCGACCCCTTCGGCTCGTCGCTGTGCCTGATCCTGGTGGGCCTGTTCTTCGCCCGGCCGCTGTACCGGATGAACCTGCTGACCATCGGCGACTACTACCACAACCGCTATGGCCGGCTGGCCGAGGTGCTGACCACGCTGTGCATCGTGGTGTCCTACCTGGGCTGGGTGGCGGCGCAGATCAAGGCGCTCGGGCTGGTGTTCTATACCGTCTCGGACGGCGCGCTGTCGCAGGAGGCCGGCATGATGATCGGCGCAGCCAGCGTGCTGGTCTATACGCTGTTCGGCGGAATGTGGTCGGTGGCCATCACCGACTTCATCCAGATGATCATCATCGTGATCGGCATGCTCTATATCGGCTACGAGGTCAGCGGCCAGGCCGGCGGCGTCACGGCGGTGGTGTCGCACGCGGCCGCGGCCGGCAAGTTCGAGTTCCTGCCGTCGCTGGATTTCATACAGATCATCGGCTTCGCGGCGGCGCTGTTCACCATGATGCTGGGCTCGATCCCGCAGCAGGACGTGTTCCAGCGCGTGACCTCGTCGCGCACCGAGCAGATCGCCGGGCGCGCCTCAGTGCTGGGCGGCGTGCTGTACTTCTGCTTCGCCTTTATCCCGATGTTCCTGGCGTATTCGGCCACGCTGATCGACCCCGGCATGGTGGCCAGGTACATCGACACCGATTCGCAGCTGATCCTGCCGAAGCTGATCCTGCAGCACGCACCGATGTTCGCCCAGGTGATGTTCTTCGGCGCGCTGCTGTCGGCGATCAAGAGTTGCGCGTCGGCCACGCTGCTGGCGCCGTCGGTGACCTTTGCCGAGAACATCCTGCGCCCGTACTTCCGCCACCTCGACGACCGGCAGTTCCTGCGCGTGATGCAGACCGTGGTGCTGGTATTCACCGCGCTGGTGACGCTGTTCGCACTTAACTCGCACCTGTCGATCTTCCATATGGTCGAAAATGCCTATAAGGTCACCCTGGTCTCGTCCTTCGTGCCATTGGCCTTCGGCATGTTCTGGAAGCACGCCACCCGCCAGGGCGGGCTGGCGGCGATCCTGCTGGGCCTGTCCTCCTGGCTGACCTGCGAGCTGGCCTTTGCCGATGCCGTGGTGCCGCCGCAAATGGTGGGCCTGCTGTTCTCGATCAGCGGCATGGTGATCGGTTCACTGCTGCCGCAGTGGATTGCAGATCACGCGCCGGTCAAGGAAGTGCATATCGCCTGACGGCCCGGGGTCTGCCACCCCCTCATTTCCGGCGATCAGGCGGCCCCGGAACGGTTTATAATTCAAGGCTTTGCATCGTCGCACGGGAATTTCCCGCGGCCGCCATGGCCCGCGCCGATGTCCGCCTTTGTACCAATTCCGAAGTTTTCTCGCGAAATAACACCATGCCGATCTATGCCTACCGTTGCGACGCCTGCGGCCACGGGCGCGATGTGCTGCAGAAAATGAGCGATGCCCCGCTGACGGACTGCCCGTCGTGCGGCACCGCCGGCGCGTTCAAGAAACAGCTGACCGCTGCTGGTTTCCAGCTCAAGGGCTCGGGCTGGTACGTGACCGACTTCCGCGGCGGCAGCGCCGGCGCGCCGGCAGCGACCGGCGCCGCTGGTGGCGCCGCTGCAGCGGCGGCCAGCACCCCGGCGGCGGCTGAATCGCCGGCCAGTCCTGCCTCGTCCGCTTCGGCCACGCCCGCGGCAGCCGGCGGCTGCGGCAGCGCCTGCGCCTGCCATTGAGCCGGACCCGCCCCGTGGTTGCCAAGAAGACTTCCGCCCTGAAAACCTGGTTCCTGACCGGGCTGCTGGTGCTGGTGCCGCTGGGCATCACGCTGTGGGTGCTCAGCCTGATCATCGGCACGATGGACCAGAGCCTGGCGCTGCTGCCCGAGGCCTGGCGCCCGGACCGGCTGATGTTCGGCAAGCGCGTGACGGGCCTGGGCGCCATCCTCACGCTGCTGGTGATCCTGCTGGTCGGCCTGCTGGCGCATAACTTCATCGGCCAGCGCCTGGTGCGCTGGTGGGAAGCGCTGCTGGGCCATATCCCGGTGGTGGGCCCGATCTACACCAGCGTCAAGCAGGTCTCGGACACGCTGCTGTCGTCCTCGGGCAACGCCTTCCGCAAGGCGCTGCTGGTGCAGTACCCGCGCGAGGGCTCGTGGACCATCGCCTTCCTGACCGGGCGCCCCGGCGGCGACGTGCAGAACCACCTGCAGGGCGAATACGTCAGCGTCTACGTGCCGACCACGCCGAATCCGACCTCGGGCTTCTTCCTGATGATGCCCAAGGCCGACACCATCGAACTCGACATGACCGTCGACGCCGCGCTCAAGTACATCGTCTCGATGGGCGTGGTGGCACCGGCGGAATTGCCGCGCAAGAACGGCAGCATGTCCCGGCCGGCAGCCCCGGCCAATCCGGCCGGCAGGGCCAGCAGCGAGGAAACGGTCGAGACGACCGATCCTTAAGCATCCAATCTGATCACGGGCCGCCCGATGTGCTTCGGGCGGCCGCGTTTTACCGGGAATCTCCTTATGTCCTCCATGCGTACTCACTACTGCGGTCTGGTGACCGAACAATTCTCGGGCCAGGAAGTGGCCCTGACCGGCTGGGTCCAGCGCCGCCGCGACCATGGCGGCGTGATCTTCATCGACCTGCGCGACCGCGAAGGCCTGGTGCAGGTGGTGTGCGACCCGGACCGCCCCGAGATGTTCAAGGCCGCCGAAGAGATCCGCAATGAGTTCTGCATCCGCGTCACCGGCAAGGTCCGTCCGCGCCCGGCCGGCACCGAGAACGCCAACCTGACCTCGGGCAAGATCGAGGTGCTGTGCCATGAACTGACCGTGCTGAACCCGTCGGTCACGCCCCCGTTCCAGCTCGACGACGACAACCTGTCGGAAACCACGCGCCTGACGCACCGCGTGCTGGACCTGCGCCGCCCGCAGATGCAGTACAACCTGCGCCTGCGCTACAAGGTGGCGATGGAAGTGCGCAAGTTCCTCGATGCGCAGGGCTTTATCGACATCGAGACCCCGATGCTGGGCAAGAGCACGCCCGAAGGCGCGCGCGACTACCTGGTGCCGTCGCGGGTCAACCCGGGCCATTTCTTCGCGCTGCCGCAGTCGCCGCAGATCTTCAAGCAGATGCTGATGGTCTCCGGCTTCGACCGCTACTACCAGATCACCAAGTGCTTCCGCGACGAAGACCTGCGCGCCGACCGCCAGCCGGAATTCACGCAGATCGACTGCGAGACCTCGTTCCTGACCGAGCAGGAGATCCGCGACCTGTTCGAGGACATGATGCGCACGGTGTTCAAGAACGCCATCGACGTCGACCTGGACGCCAGGTTCCCGGTGATGGAGTTCCGCGAGGCCATGGCCCGCTTCGGCTCGGACAAGCCTGACCTGCGCGTCAAGCTGGAATTCACCGAGCTGACCGAGGTGATGAAGGACGTCGACTTCAAGGTGTTCTCGAGCCCCGCCAACAGCGACAACGGCCGCGTGGTCGGCCTGCGCGTGCCGGGCGGCGGTGCGATCTCGCGCGGCGAGATCGACGCCTACACCCAGTTCGTCGGCATCTACGGCGCCAAGGGACTGGCCTGGATCAAGGTCAACGAAGTGGCCAAGGGCCGCGACGGCCTGCAATCGCCGATCGTCAAGAACCTGCACGACGCCGCCATTGCCGAGATCCTCAAGCGCACCGGCGCCCAGGACGGCGACATCATCTTCTTCGGCGCCGACAAGGCCAAGGTGGTCAACGACTCGATCGGCGCGCTGCGCCTGAAGATCGGCCACTCTGACTTCGGCAAGGCCAACGGCCTGTTCGAAGACACCTGGAAGCCGCTGTGGGTGGTCGACTTCCCGATGTTCGAGTACGACGAGGAAGACGCGCGCTGGGTGGCCATGCACCACCCGTTCACCAGCCCCAAGGACGAGCACCTGGAATACCTGGAGACCGACCCGGGCAAGTGCCTGGCCAAGGCCTACGACATGGTGCTGAACGGCTGGGAAATGGGCGGCGGCTCGGTGCGGATCTTCCGTTCGGACATCCAGAGCAAGGTGTTCCGCGCGCTCAACATCAATGACGATGAAGCCCGCGCCAAGTTCGGCTACCTGCTGGACGCGCTGCAGTACGGCGCGCCTCCGCACGGCGGCCTGGCCTTTGGCCTGGACCGCATCGTCACGATGATGGCCGGCGCCGACTCGATCCGCGACGTGATCGCCTTCCCGAAGACCCAGCGCGCCCAGGACCTGCTGACCCAGGCCCCGAGCTCGGTCGACGAGAAGCAACTGCGCGAACTGCACATCCGCCTGCGCGCCACGGAGCCCAAGCCGACGGCCTGAGTTGCCTGAAGTCCGCAAGGAAGCCGCGCGATTGCGCGGCTTTTTTGCTTTATGCGCAACGTCTGGCCGCCTGCGCTGTGAGGCGCGCGGCGCATTGGTTTCGATTTGTTACCGGTCGGAACGAAGGGCGCCGCGGCGGGGTCTGCTCTCTTTGACACGTAATTTGCCGAGCGGCCTCGCAATGAAGGCTCCCGGCACTCGGGAGGAAATTCGTGACCCTGGATATCGACCTGATCCGCCAGTTCCTGCTGGCCCATGACCAAACCATCCTGACCTGGCTGGTGGCCGGACTGGTGATGATGCTGCTGGCGCGCTTCGAGCTGCGCCGCGCCGTGCGCCGCTCGGCGCAGGCCATGTCTGAATCGGTGGCCACCACGGTGGCCGCCTGCGTGCCCGACATCGCCCATGCGGTGCAGTCGGCCGCGCCCGCCGCGGCGGGCGAGCCGGTGGAAATGCAGCGCGCCGAAGCGCTGCGCCGGCTGGCGCTGGATACCGTCGGCGTGGTCATGACGCGCGGGCGCTGGCTGGACGAGCTCGGCAACCTGCGCCTGGCCGACGACGCCTTGCTGGCCGGCCAGCGCGCCGACGGCGCCGACCCGCTGCTGGTGGTGGCGCCGCAGCCGGTGGTGCAGGCCTACCTGGATGCGCAGCGCGTGTTCGAGGACGAGGCCGCGCAGGTGCAGGCACTGCGCCGCGACGCCCAGCGCGTGCAGGAGGCGCTGCAGGCCCTGGACGCCGAGGTTGCCCATATCGAGCAGGAAACCGGCAGCATCGTGCTGCGTTTCGAGCAGGTCAACGCGCAGGCGGCGCAGGGCATGGATGGCGGCGATTACCAGCGCTTCCTGATCCAGAAGTACAACTCGCTGGGACAGCGCGAGAAGGAAATCGCGCTGGAGCGCACGCGGCTGCAGGGCGAGGTCCGGCACCGCGCCGACGCGCTGGCCACGCACGCGCATGGCGCGTCCAAGCGCTACCGCCAGGCGCTGGCGCCGCTGATGGACCAGCTGCGTGCGGCCTGGGGCCACGGCGATTCGCCCCAGGTGTTCGACACCTGGCAGCGCACTGCCGCCGACGAGCCGTACCTGGCACCCCGTGCCACCTATGGCGCGCGCAGCGCCGCCTGAAGGCCGCCGAGGGTCGACCCGGGCGTGCGCCGCCACGCTTTCGCGTGGCAACGTGGCACGGCTGCGCTATCCTTGGGTTTGTCCTTTCGCCCAGACCCATGTCCTACAAGATCCCGGAATCCGTGCTGGTGGTGATTTACACGCCAGATCTTCAAGTCTTGCTGCTGGAACGCGCCGATCGCCCGGGGTTCTGGCAGTCCGTGACCGGCAGCCTCGACACCCTGGACGAACCCCTGGCCCTGACCGCCGCGCGTGAAGTGGCCGAGGAAACCGGCATCATCGCCGGCGAGCACCAGCTGACCGACTGGGCCCACACCATCCAGTACGAGATCTACCCGCAGTGGCGCCACCGCTACGCCGAAGGCGTCACGCGCAATACCGAGCACTGGTTCGGGCTGCGCGTGCAGGAGGCGCTGCCGGTGACGCTGGCGCCACGCGAACACCTGCAATACCAGTGGCTGCCGTGGGAGCAGGCGGCGCAGCAATGCTTTTCCAGCAGCAATGCCGAGGCCATCCGCCAGCTCGCCTGGCGCGCGGCCGGGGCTGGCGCTGGCGAGCGGCAGGCGGTATACGGAGCGCAGCCATGAAGCTGCGCGTGGTCACCTACAACATCCACAAGGGAGTGACCGGCATCTCGCGGCGCCCGCGCATCCAGAACGTGCGCGCCGGCCTGCATGCGATGGATGCGGACATCGTCTTCCTGCAGGAAGTGCAGGACCGCAACGACCGGCTGGTGGCTGCGGCGCTGTTCGATCCGGAGCATACGCAGCTCAACTACCTGGCCACTGACGCCTATCCGCACTCGGTCTACGGCCGCAACGCGGTCTATGACTACGGCCATCACGGCAACGCGATCCTGTCGCGCCACCCGATCCTGATGTCCGAAAACCTGGATATTTCCGACCACCGCTTCGAGCAGCGCGGGCTGCTGCATGCGGTGGCGGATGTGCACGGGGTTGAAACCCACCTGATCTGCGTGCATTTCGGCCTGTTCGCGCGCAGCCGCGTGCGCCAGGCCGAGGCCCTGGTGGAGCGTGTGCGCACCGTGGTGCCCGCGGGCATGCCGCTGGTGATCGCCGGCGACTTCAACGACTGGAACCACCGGCTCGATGCGCAGATCTGCAATACGCTGGGCGCGGTCGAGGCCTCGCACGCGCGCGGTGCGCGGCTGCATACCTTCCCCAGCCATATGCCGTGGTGGCAGCTCGACCGCATCTATGTGCGCGGCTACGAGATCGAGCGCGCGCATGCGCTGACCGGCCGCGACTGGGCGCAGCGCTCGGATCACGTGCCGCTGGTGGCGGAACTGGGGCATCCGCGGGGCGAGCTGGCCATGCCCGCGGAGCCCGCCGGCAAGGCCGCCTGAATTCAGCGCGCGCTGTCCGGATAGTCGCGGATGAAGGCGAACACCGCCTGCGGGTCGTTCAGGTCCAGCACCGGCAGCGCGGTCATGGCGGCCACTGCGGCAGGGTCGTCGCTTGCCACCGCCACCACGCCCGGCACCTCGTCCCACAGCGGCGTGCGCCCCAGTGCCGGGCGATATACCTCCAGCTTGGGAAAATCACTGCGCTTGTAGCCCTCCACCAGCACCAGTTCGGTGTCGGCCGGCAGCACGGCGAGCGCATCGTCCAGTTCGGGCGAGGGCACCGCTTCCGGGTAGTGGCGCATCAGCGTCAGGTGGCGCGCGCCGACCAGCACGACATTGGCGCAGCCGGCCTCGCGCATGCGCCAGGAGTCCTTGCCGGGCGTGTCGGGGTCAAAGCCGTGATGGGTATGCTTGACGCCGGCCACGCGCAGGCCGGCGGCGACGAAACAGGGGATGAGCTGGTCCAGCAGCGTGGTCTTGCCGCTGCCGGACGATCCGGTAATGCCGAATACCTTCACAATGGGTTCCGTGGGGGCGTCAGTCGTCGCTTGCCCGTCGCTGGCTGCGCGGGCAAGCATCAGTCTCGACGATAGCAGAGATGCGCCTGCCAATGTGCGCGCGGCGCCTTGCGCCCGGCAATCTGTCCGATAATCACGGCATGTCACGGATCTCCCACTCCGCTCATGCCGACACCCGCGCGCACGACCCCGCAGCGGCCGGCGACCACGCGCCGCGCCGCCACATGCTGCGCTGGACCTGGCGCCGCGGCAAGCCCACCACCGGCAATGCGGTGCGGCTGCTGCACGGCGGCCAGGACTTCTTCCCCGCGCTGATCGCCGCCATCGACCAGGCCGCGTTCCAGGTGATGCTGGAAACCTACATTTATGCCAATGACGAGGTCGGCCGCGCGGTCAGCGACGCGCTGATCCGCGCCGCCGCGCGCGGCGTGACCGTGCGCGTGACCGTGGACGGATTCGGCGCCGGCGACATGCCCGCCGAGCTGGCCGCGCGGCTGCGCGCCGGCGGCGTGCAACTGCGCGTATTCCGCATGCTGCGCGGCTTCCGGCTGGCGCGGCGCCACCTGCGCCGGCTGCACCGCAAGCTGGCGGTGATCGACCGGCGCGTGGCTTTTGTCGGCGGCATCAATATCATCGACGACCACAACCACGGCCCGTTCGAAGGCGCCAACCTGGGGCCGCGCTATGACTTCGCGGTGCAGGTCGGCGGCCCGCTGGTGGACGGCATCGCGCTGTCCGCCGAGCGGCTCTGGTGGCGCTTGTCGCTGCGCGATATGCACGGCACCGAACGCGCCGCCGCGGTGGCCGACTACCCGCTGGTCACCGACCTGCCGCCGCGCCCGGAAGCCGCGGGCGGCGTACGCGCCGCGCTGCTGCTGCGCGATAACCTGCGCAACCGCCGCACCATCGAGCGCGAATACCTGCGCGCGCTGGGCGCCGCGCGCCACGACGTGATCCTTGCCAACGCCTACTTCCTGCCTGGCCACAAGATGCGGCGCGCGCTGCTGGCCTGCCGCGCGCGCGGCGTGCGCGTGCGGCTGCTGCTGCAGGGGCGGGTCGAATACCGGCTGCAGCACTACGCCACCCATGCGCTGTATGCCTCGCTGCTGGAGGCCGGCGTCGAGATCTACGAGTATGCCGAGAGCTTCCTGCACGCCAAGGTGGGTGTGGTCGACGAGACCTGGGCCACGGTCGGGTCGAGCAATATGGACCCGTTCAGCCTGCTGCTCGCGCGCGAAGCCAACGTCGCCGTTTATGATGCGGCCTTCGCCGCTGAACTGCGCACCGCGCTGGAATACGCCATTGCGCACCGCAGCGTGCGCGTGATGCCCGAGGTGCATGCGCGCCGCTCGCCGCTGCACCGGCTGGCCAACTGGGCGGCCTATATGCTGCTGCGCCTGGGTGTCGTCATTGCCGGTGTCGCGGGGCGCTACTGAACGACAGCCGCGAACGCGGTGTGCGTTTGCTGCCATGCGGCAGGGCGTTCGCTGCAACCGGTCGCGGCGCAAGCCATGACCGACATGACGGACATGCTGCATTGCAGTCCGTTTAGAAACAGCGGTCTAATTAAAAGCTTGATGGTCGGCTGCTGCGCCAGAATAATCTGAACGACCGTTCTTTTTTGGCTTAGACTGCGTGCATTCACGGTATGCACCGGCAAATCCGCCGGTTCGGCCGCAAGCAAATAATGCAACGTCAGGGTCATACGCGGGGCCGCAGCAGGGCCCCGCAGAACGGAGAAAAAACATGCGACACCAGTCAGCCCGTCTCGAATCCGCCGCCGCCTCCCCCGCGCCAATGCGCAAGGGTGAAATGACGCGCGTGGCGATTCTGGATGCCGCACTGGAATTGTCGTCCCGCGACGGGCTCGAAGGTCTGACCATCGGGCTGCTCGCGGAACGCATGCAGATGAGCAAGAGCGGTGTCTTCGCGCATTTCGGTTCGCGCGAAGACCTGCAGGTGGAGGTGGTGCGGGAGTATCACCGCCGGTTCGAGCAGGAGGTGTTCTATCCCTCGCTGCAGGAGCCGCGCGGCCTGCCCCGGCTATGGTCGATGGTGCGGCGCTGGATGGAGAAGCGCATCCAGGAAGTGACGACTGGATGCATCTACATCAGCGGCGCCGTGGAGTACGACGACCGTGCCGGCAGCCTGGTGCGTGACGAGCTGGTCAAGAGCGTCACCATCTGGCGGGCAGCGCTCACGCGCGCCATCAACCAGGCGCGGGAGGAAGGGCACCTGCGCGCGGACTGCGATCCGCGCCTGATGCTGTTCGAGATGTACAGCCTTGAACTAGGCTTGCATCATGACGCCCGTTTCCTGCGCCTGCCTGACAGTGCCGAGCTTGCCATGGTCGCGCTCAACAAGCTGATTCAGTCTTACCGTACCTGAGGTCGCCCCGGTCGGACCGTATCGCGCAAGCGGGACGGGCGGCGTGGCGGCATCGCACAACTCCAAGGAGTCTCAGATGGGCCAGTACACCGCACCGTTGCGCGACATGCAGTTCGTGCTCCATGAACTGCTCGGCGCCGAAGCCGAACTCAAGGCGATGCCGCCGCACGCGGACATCGACGCGGACACCATCAACCAGGTCATCGAAGAAGCCGGCAAGTTCTGCTCGGACGTGGTGTTCCCGCTCAACCAGGTGGGCGACCGCGAAGGCTGCACCTACGTCGGCGACGGCGTGGTCAAGGCTCCCACCGGCTTCAAGGAAGCCTACCAGCAGTATGTCGAGGCCGGCTGGCCGGCGCTGGCGTGCGATCCCGAGTTCGGCGGCCAGGGCCTGCCGATCGTGATCAACAATGTGGTCTACGAGATGCTGAACTCGGCCGGCCAAGCCTGGACCATGTACCCGGGCCTGTCGCACGGCGCGTACGAGGCGCTGCACGCGCACGGCACGCCAGAACTGCAGCAGACCTACCTGCCCAAGCTGGTCTCCGGCGTGTGGACCGGCACCATGTGCCTGACCGAGCCGCACTGCGGCACCGACCTCGGCATCCTGCGTTCCAAGGCAGAGCCGCAGGCCGACGGTTCCTACCTGATCTCGGGCACCAAGATCTTCATCTCGGCCGGCGAGCACGACATGGCCGAGAACATCATCCACCTGGTGCTGGCACGCCTGCCGGACGCGCCGGGCGGCACCAAGGGCATCTCGCTGTTCGTGGTGCCCAAGTTCATCCCCGATGCCAACGGCAACCCGGGCGAGCGCAACGGCATCAAGTGCGGCTCGATCGAGCACAAGATGGGCATCCACGGCAACGCCACCTGCGTGATGAACCTGGACGGCGCGCGCGGCTGGATGGTGGGCGAGCCCAACAAGGGCCTGAACGCCATGTTCGTGATGATGAACGCCGCGCGCCTGGGCGTGGGCGCGCAGGGCCTGGGGCTGACCGAAGTGGCGTACCAGAACTCGCTGGCCTACGCCAAGGACCGCCTGCAGATGCGCGCGCTGACCGGCCCGAAGGCGCCGGACAAGCCCGCCGACCCGATCATCGTGCACCCGGACGTGCGCCGCATGCTGCTGACGCAGAAGGCCTACGCCGAAGGCGGCCGCGCCTTCAGCTACTGGACCGCGCTGCAGATCGACCGCGAGTTGTCGCACCCTGACGAAGCCGTGCGCAAGCAGGCCGGCGACCTGGTCGCGCTGCTCACGCCGGTGATCAAGGCCTTCCTGACCGACAACGCCTTCACGTCCACCAATGAGGGCATGCAGGTGTTCGGCGGCCACGGCTATATCGCCGAGTGGGGCATGGAGCAGTATGTGCGCGATGCGCGCATCAACATGATCTACGAAGGCACCAACACCATCCAGGCGCTGGACCTGCTGGGCCGCAAGATCCTGGGCGACATGGGCGCCAGGATGAAGGCCTTCGGCAAGATCGTGCAGGAATTCGTTGAAGCCGAAGGCACCAACGAAGCCATGCAGGAGTTCATCAACCCGCTCGCCGACATTGGCGACAAGGTGCAGAAGCTGACCATGGAAATCGGCATGAAGGCGATGGGCAATGCCGACGAGGTTGGCGCTGCCGCGGTGCCGTACCTGCGCGTGGTGGGCCACCTGGTGTTCTCATACTTCTGGGCCCGCATGGCCAAGATCGCGCTGGAGAAGGAAGCGAGCGGCGACAAGTTCTACACCGCCAAGCTGGCCACGGCACGCTTCTACTTTGCCAGGCTGCTGCCGGAAACCGCCGCCGAGATCCGCAAGGCGCGCGCCGGTTCGGCCACGCTGATGGCGCTGGACGCAGACCTGTTCTGAGTCGACTCTACCCGTCGTTCCCGGCCGGGAACGACGGCTTCGCATCTGTCTAACGCTCACTAATCCAGGAGCGAGCATGTCCAATTTCATCGTCAAGAAGGTCGCCGTGCTGGGTGCCGGCGTCATGGGGGCGCAGATCGCCGCCCACCTGATCAATGCGCGCGTGCCGGTGGTGCTGTTCGACCTTCCCGCCAAGGAAGGCCCCAAGAACGGCATCGCGCTGCGCGCCATCGAGAACCTGAAGAAGCTCTCGCCCGCGCCGCTGGGCATTAAGGAAGAGGCCGGCCTGATCCAGGCGGCCAACTACGAGGACGACATCGCGCTGCTCAAGGAATGCGACCTGGTGATCGAGGCGATCGCCGAGCGCATGGACTGGAAGCACGACCTGTACAAGAAGGTCGCGCCGCACCTGGCCTCGCACGCGATCTTCGCGACCAACACCTCGGGCCTGTCGATCACAGCGCTGTCCGACGGGTTTGATGCGGACCTGAAGTCGCGCTTCTGCGGCGTGCACTTCTTCAACCCGCCGCGCTACATGCACCTGGTGGAACTGATCCCGACCGCGACCACGCAGCCGCAGATCCTCGACCAGCTTGAAGCATTCCTGACCACCACGCTCGGCAAGGGCGTGGTGCGCGCCAAGGACACGCCCAACTTCATCGCCAACCGCGTCGGCATCTTCTCGATCCTGGCCGTGTTTGCCGAAGCCGAGAAGTTCGGCATCCCGTTCGACGTGGTCGATGACCTGACCGGCTCCAAGCTGGGCCGCGCCAAGTCCGCCACCTTCCGCACCGCGGACGTGGTCGGCCTGGACACCATGGCGCACGTGATCAAGACCATGCAGGACACCCTGCACGACGACCCGTTCGCGCCGGTGTACAAGACCCCGGCCGTACTCAAGGGCCTGGTCGACGCGGGCGCGCTGGGCCAGAAGACCGGTGCCGGCTTCTACAAGAAGGAAGGCAAGGCCATCAAGGTGCTCGACGCCAAGACCGGCCAGTACGTCGATGCCGGCAAGAAGGCCGACGAGATCGTGGTGCGCATGCTGAAGAAGGATGCGGCCGAGCGCATCAAGCTGCTGCGCGAGTCGACCAACCCGCAGGCGCAGTTCCTGTGGGCGGTGTTCCGCGACGTGTTCCACTACATCGCCGTCTACCTGGAGCAGATCGCAGGCTCCGCCGCCGACATCGACCTGGCGATCCGCTGGGGCTTCGGCTGGAACTCGGGTCCGTTCGAAGACTGGCAGTCGGCCGGCTGGAAGCAGGTGGCCGAGTGGGTCAAGGAAGACGTGGAAGCCGGCAAGGCGCTGTCGGCCGCGCCGCTGCCGGCATGGGTATTCCAGGGCCCGGTGGCAGAGAACCAGGGCGTGCACGCCGCTGCCGGTTCGTGGTCGCCGGCGACGCAGTCCTTCGTCGCGCGCAGCAAGCTGCCGGTGTACCAGCGCCAGGCATTCCGTGCCGCGATCAAGGGCACTGCCGCGGCCGATCCGCGCAAGGCCGGCCGCACCGTCGAAGAGAACGACGCCGTGCGCATCTGGGTGAGCGAAGGCCAGGACGACGTGCTGGTGGTTTCGTTCAAGAGCAAGATGAACACCATCGGGCCGGACGTGATCGACGGCCTGACCCGCGCCATCGACCTGGCCGAAACCGGCTACAAGGGGCTGGTGGTGTGGCAGCCGACTTCGCTGCAGCTGGGCGCACCGGGTGGCCCGTTCTCCGCCGGCGCCAACCTGGAAGCGGCCATGCCCGCCTTCATGATGGGCGGCGCCAAGGGCATCGAACCGTTCGTGAAGAAGTTCCAGGACGGCATGATGCGCGTGAAGTACGCCTCGGTGCCGGTGGTGTCCGCGGCGTCCGGCATTGCGCTGGGCGGCGGCTGCGAGCTGATGCTGCATTCGGCTTCGCGCGTGGCCGCGCTGGAGACGTATATCGGCCTGGTCGAAGTGGGCGTGGGCCTGGTGCCGGCCGGCGGCGGCCTGAAGGAAGCCGCGCTGGCGGCCGCGCGCGCGGCGCAGGCCGCGGGCAGCACCAACATCCTGCAGTTCCTGACCAGCCGCTTCCAGAGCGCGGCCATGGCCAAGGTCTCGGCCTCGGCGCTGGAAGCGCGCCAGATGGGCTACCTGCAGCCGTCCGACAAGATCGTCTTCAACGTGCATGAGCTGCTCTACGTGGCGCAGAACGAAGTGCGCGCGCTGGCCAGCGCCGGCTACCGCGCGCCGCTGCCGACGCTGGTCCCGGTGGCCGGCCGCTCGGGCATTGCCACCATCAAGGCATCGCTGGTCAATATGCGCGACGGCGGCTTTATCTCGACGCACGACTTCCTGATCGCCAGCCGCATCGCCGAGGCGGTGTGCGGCGGCGACGTCGAGGCCGGCTCGCTGGTGAGCGAGGACTGGCTGCTGGCGCTGGAGCGCAAGGCCTTTGTCGACCTGCTCGGCACCGGCAAGACGCAGGAGCGCATCATGGGCATGCTGCAGACCGGCAAGCCGGTGCGTAACTAACAGGGCAAGCGAGGAACCGACATCATGAAACAACTGCAAGACGCATATATCGTTGCGGCCACCCGCTCGCCGATCGGCAAGGCCCCGAAGGGCGCGTTCAAGAACACGCGCCCGGACGACCTGCTGGCAACCATCCTGAAGGCTGCCGTGGCGCAGGTGCCGGACCTGGACCCGAAGCTGATCGAAGACGCCATCGTCGGCTGCGCGATTCCTGAGGCGCAGCAGGGCCTGAACGTGGCGCGCATCGGTGCGCTGCTGTCGGGCCTGCCCAATACCGTGGGCGGCATCACCGTCAACCGCTTCTGCGCCTCGGGCGTGAGCGCGGTGGCGATGGCTGCCGACCGCATCCGCGTGGGCGAGTCCGACGTGATGATCGCCGCCGGCGTGGAATCGATGAGCATGGTGCCGATGATGGGCAACTCGCCGTCGATGTCGCCGGAGATCTTCACCCGCGACGAGAACGTGGGCATCGCCTACGGCATGGGCCTGACCGCCGAGAAGGTGGCGCAGCAATGGCAGGTCAGCCGCGAGGACCAGGATGCGTTCTCGCTGGCTTCGCACCAGAAGGCCATCGCGGCGCAGCAGGCCGGCGAGTTCAAGGACGAGATCACGCCGATCGAGATCGTCGAGCGCTTCCCCGACCTCGCCAGCGGCCAGGTGAACGTGAAGTCGCGCACGATCTCGCTGGACGAAGGCCCGCGCCCGGAGACCTCGCTGGAAGGCCTGGGCAAGCTGCGCCCGGTGTTTGCCAACAAGGGCAGCGTCACCGCCGGCAACAGCTCGCAGACCTCCGACGGCGCCGGCGCGCTGATCCTGGTCTCGGAAAAGATCCTCAAGCAGTTCAACCTGGTGCCGCTGGCGCGCTTCGTCTCGTTCGCGGTGCGCGGCGTGCCGCCCGAGATCATGGGCATCGGCCCCAAGGAAGCGATTCCGGCGGCGCTGAAGGCCGCGGGCCTGACCCAGGACCAGCTCGACTGGATCGAACTGAACGAGGCCTTTGCCGCGCAGTCGCTGGCGGTGATGCGCGATCTGCAACTGGATCCGGCCAAGGTCAACCGCATGGGCGGCGCGATTGCGCTGGGCCACCCGCTCGGTGCCACCGGTGCAATCCGTTCGGCCACGGTGGTGCACGCGCTGCGCCGTCACAACCTGAAGTACGGCATGGTGACCATGTGCGTTGGCACGGGCATGGGCGCCGCAGGTATCTTCGAGCGCGTCTGAACGCGCCTGCGGGACGGTCCCTCGGGACTGTCCCGCCCTTCTGCATCAGGTGAAGAAAGCAGTAACCGGGGGCTGCCGCCCGCGACGCGGGTCACCAGGTAGGGAGGAGACAATAATATGCAGGAGACAGCCATCCTGGCCGATGCCGCGTGCGATCTGCCGCGCGACGTCATGGCCCAGCTGAAGGTCCACACGATTCCGTTCCGCATCCGCGCGGGCGAACACTTTGTCGCCGATACGCGCGATGAAGACGCGCTGCCCACGCTCTACCAGCAATACCTGATCGGCCGCCAGGACCACTACGCCGAATCGATCCCGCTGCTCGAGCGCGAGCTGGAAGAACACCTGCTGCGCAACGTGGTGGCCCACTGCGACCGCGCCATCCTCTTCACCATTGCCAGTTCGCGCAGCAAGCTGTATGCGCATGCCACCGGCGCGGTGATCGGCACCGTGGCGCGCAGCGTGCGCCTGCGCAAGGAAGCCGGGCGCACGGGCCTGTTCGACCTGACCGTGGTCGACACCGGCGCGATCGGGCCGGGCCAGGCGCTGATCGTGCGCGAAGCCGCGCGCATGGCCGCCGCCGGCGCCAGCCCGCAGGCGGTGCGGGAAGCGGTCGAGACGCGCCTGCGCGATGCCGCCCATATGTTCCTGGTGCCCGACGAGCTGCTCTACATGTACACGCGCGCGCGCCAGAAGGGCGAGGGCAGCATTACCTGGGGGCGCTATGTGATGGGCAGCGCCTTCAATACCCGCCCGGTGGTGCGCATGCACCGCGGGCACACCGAGGCCATCGCCAGGGCACGCGGCTCCGAGGAGGGTGCGCGGCGCGTGCTGCAGCATGCCGAGCAGTGCATCCGCGGCGGCGACCTGATGGTGCCGGCGATCTCGGTCTGCTATGCCGGCCCGCTCGATGACGTGCGCGAGATGCCGGCGTTCCAGTCGCTGGAGCGCACCGCGCGCGGACAGGGCGTGGCACTGATGCTGGCGCCGATGAGCCTGACGGTGGCGCTGAATGTCGGCGCGCGCGCGTTCGGGCTGAGCTATCTTTCCGAATCGCCGCCGCCTTTTGAATAAACCCAGCAATGCATCCACAGATGAGGACACCATGAGCATCCGCACCGGCATCGAGCAGGGCATCCTGACCATCGAGTTCGACCGCATCGACAAGAAAAACGCCATCACCGCGGCGATGTACCAGGCCATGGCCGACGCGCTGCGCGCGGCCGAGACCGACCGCAACGTGCGCGCCATCCTGCTGCGCGGCAAGCCCGAGATCTTTACCGCCGGCAACGACCTGGAAGACTTCATGCAGCGCCCGCCCACCGCCGGCGAAGGCGCGGAGCAGGCGCCGGTGTTCCATTTCCTCTACCAGATCAGCCACGCCACCAAGCCGGTCGTGGCAGCCGTCAGCGGTGCCGCGGTCGGGGTGGGCACCACCATGCTGCTGCATTGCGACCTGGTCTATGCGTCCGATACGGCCAAGTTGTCGCTGCCGTTCGTGCAGTTGGGCCTGTGCCCGGAGGCCGCCTCGAGCCTGCTGCTGCCGCGGCTGGTCGGCTACCAGCGCGCGGCCGAGAAGCTGCTGCTGGGCGAAGCCTTCAGCGCGCAGGAGGCGCTGGAGATCGGGCTGGTGACGCGGGTGCTGCCGGTGGCCGAGCTGCACGACTTTGCGTTGGAGCAGGCGCGCAAGCTGGCGGCCCTCCCGGCGTCGTCACTGCGCGAGACCAAGCGGCTGATGAAGGCGGGCGATGTGGCGGTGGTGGAAAAGCAGATGGCCGACGAGGGCGCGGTGTTCCGCAGGATGCTGGTGGCGCCGGAGGCGAAAGAGGCGTTTGCTGCCTTCTTCCAGAAGCGCAAGCCGGATTTTACGAAGTTCGAGTAAGGCCTACGTCCGTCCAATCCCGCTTGTTCTCTCCCCTCTCCCGCTCGTGGGAGAGGGGAGAAAACAGCCAGCAAGCGCTGGCTTATCCCTTCAAGCCGACGGCAGCATCCGCGGCTGCCGCGATTCATCCGTCGCCACATACGTCAGCGTGGCCTCCGTCACCTTGACGATCTCATTGCTGTGGCGCATCCGTTGCGCGTAGACCTCGACCGACACCGTGATCGAGGTACGGCCGGTCTTGACGATGTCCGCATAAAAGCTGACCAGGTCGCCAACGAACACCGGATGCTTGAACAGGAAGGAGTTGACCGCGACGGTGGCCACGCGGCCCTGGGCGCGTTCCACCGCCGGGATCGAGCCGGCGATATCCACCTGCGCCATGATCCAGCCACCGAACACGTCGCCGTGCACATTGGCGTCGGCGGGCATGGGCACCACGCGCAGAGCGGGATTCTTGCCGGCGGGCAGGGCGGGGACGGTGTGGGGAGCGTTCATGACGGTGTGTGGTGGACTGCGGAAGGAGGCGGGGCGCGGCGAAAGACCCTTCGCCTGCCACGTAATGCGAACTCTGCGACAATCGCGCATTGGCCCGAATTCTAACGTATGCGCCGCTATTCCACGACCGCCGAGCCGGCCCCCGCTCCTGCTTCAAACACGCTCTTTCCCGGTCAGCGCGCGCCCCGCAGCGACTGGCAGACGGTGCGCAACCTGCTGCCCTATGTCTGGCACTACAAGTGGCGCGTGATGCTGGCGCTGGCGTGCCTGGTGTCCGCCAAGGTGGCCAACCTGGGCGTGCCGGTGCTGATGAAGCAGCTGATCGACAGCATGAACCTGCAGCCGGGCGATCCGCGCGCGCTGCTGGCCGTGCCGGTCGGGCTGATCGTCGCCTACGGGCTGCTGCGGCTGTCGGCGACACTGTTCACCGAGTTGCGGGAGATGCTCTTTTCCAAGGTCACGCAGAGCGCCGTGCGCGAGATCGCGCTGCAGGTGTTCCGACACCTGCATGCGCTGTCGCTGCGCTTCCACCTGGACCGGCAGACCGGCGGCATGAGCCGCGACATCGAGCGCGGCACGCGCGGCATCCAGTCGCTGATCTCGTACTCGCTGTACAGCATCCTGCCCACGCTGGTCGAGATGGGGCTGGTGATCGGCTTCTTTATCCTGCACTACGACATCTGGTTCGCGGCCATCACCGGCTGCGCGCTGGTGGGCTATATCGTCTTTACCATCGTGGTGACGGAATGGCGCACGCATTTCCGCCGCCGCATGAACGAGCTCGATTCGCGCGCCAACCAGAAAGCGATCGATTCGCTGCTCAACTTCGAGACCGTCAAGTACTTCGGCAATGAAGAGTACGAGGCGCAGCGCTACGACGAGAACCTGCGCAAGTACCGCACCGCGGCGATCCGCTCGCAGAACTCGCTGTCGTTCCTGAACTTCGGCCAGCAGACCATCATCGCACTGGGGCTGATCCTGATCCTGTGGCGCGCCACCGTGGGCGTGGTCGACGGCAAGCTCACGCTGGGCGACCTGGTGCTGGTCAACACCCTGATGATCCAGCTCTATATCCCGCTGAACTTCCTCGGCGTGATCTACCGCGAGATCAAGCAGGCCACCACCGACATGGACCGCATGTTCGTGCTGCTGGGCACCAACCAGGAGGTGGCCGACGCGCCCGGCGCGCAGCCGCTGCAGGTCAGCGGCGCGCAGGTGCGTTTCCGCGACGTGCGCTTCAGCTATGAGCCGGACCGGCTGATCCTGGATGGCGTGGATTTCACCATCGCGGCGGGCACCACCACCGCGGTGGTCGGGCACAGCGGCTCGGGCAAGTCGACGCTGGCGCGGCTGTTGTTCCGCTTCTACGACGTCAACGGCGGCGCCATCGAGATCGACGGCCAGGACATCCGCGCGATCACGCAGGACAGCCTGCGCCGCGCCATCGGCATCGTGCCGCAGGACACGGTGTTGTTCAACGACAGCATCTTCTACAACATCGCCTACGGCCGGCCAGACGCCAGCCGCGACGAGGTCATCGCCGCCGCGCGCGCCGCGCAGATCGACAGCTTCATCCGCGAGCTGCCGCAGGGGTACGACACCCCGGTGGGCGAGCGTGGCCTGAAGCTGTCCGGCGGCGAGAAGCAGCGCGTGGCGATCGCGCGCACGCTGCTGAAGGACCCGCCGGTGCTGGTCTTCGACGAAGCCACCTCGGCGCTGGATTCACGCACCGAGCAGGCGATCCAGGCCGAGCTGATGCGGCTGGCGCAGAACCGCACCACGCTGCTGATCGCGCATCGGCTGTCCACCGTCGTGCATGCCGACCAGATCCTGGTGATGGACCACGGCCGCATCGTCGAGCGCGGCACCCATGCCGAGCTGATGCGCGCGCGTGGCCGCTACGCCGAGATGTGGGACATCCAGGCGCGCGCCGCCGCCAAGGGCGGCGAAGCCGTGGGCGCGGATGCGCTGGCACTCGACGTGGGCGACGCCACGCAGGACGCCTGACGGGACTGCATTCTCCTGTATCCGCATGCACCAAGGGGCGGCGGGCATTGTCGACAATCATTGCCGACGATGGCGCTGCGGCAATCGCCTCGCACACTTTTGGTTCGGCAATCGCTTGCGGGCACGCCCTGAAACGGGGCTGAAAAACCTGGCACGTCCCTTGCGGACGAATCCCTCCGAGATCACGATCAACGGAGAGATTCCATGCCTCATTTCCACGCTGCGCTAGCGTCCCCCGGCGTTTGCGCTGCTGCCGCCGAGAACCATGAACATACCGGCACGCGCGCGTCCCGCACTGCGGCACGGCGCCGCCTGCTGAAGCTCGGCGTGATGATCGGCACCAGCCTGGTGCTGTCGACACAGTTCGCCGGCGCGGCCCACGCGCAGGCTGCACCAACCAAGGTCCGCTTCCAGCTCGACTGGCGCTTCGAAGGGCCGGCGGCGCTGTTCCTGCTGGGCGAGCAGAAGGGCTACTACAAGGCCGAGAAGCTCGACGTCTCGATCGATGCCGGCAACGGCTCGGGCAACGTGGTCAACCGCGTGGCCTCGGGCACGTACGACATGGGCTTCGCCGATATGTCGTCGGTGATGGAGTTCTACGGCAACAACCCCGACGCGAAGAACAAGCCGGTGGCCGTGATGATGGTCTACAACAACACGCCCGCCGCCGTCCTCGCGCTGAAGAAGTCCGGCATCCGCGCGCCGAAGGACCTCGCCGGCAAGCGCATGGGCGCGCCGGTGTTCGACGCCGGCCGCCGCGCCTTCCCGATCTTCGCCAGGGCCAACGGCCTGCAGGCGTCCTCGTTCAACTGGCAGGCAATGGACCCGACGCTGCGCGAGACCATGCTCACGCGCGGCGACCTCGATGCCATCACCGGGTTCTCGTTCACATCGATCCTGAACCTGAACGCGCGCGGCGTGAAGGATGAAGACATCGTGGTGCTGCCGTACCCGCAGTTCGGCGTGAAGCTGTACGGCAACGCAGTGATCGCCTCCGAGGATTTCATGAAGAAGAACCCCGAGGCGGTGAAGGCCTTCCTGCGCGCCTTCAGCAAGTCGGCGCGCGACGTGATCGCGCGGCCGGAAGAGGGCATCAAGGCGGTCAAGGCGCGCGACGGCATCATCGATGAGAAGCTGGAAGTGCGCCGGCTCAAGCTGGCGCTGGACAGCGTGGTCAAGTCGCCGGACGCGAAGGCCGAGGGCTTCGGGCGCGTCAGCAAGCCGCGCCTGTCGCTGATGGCCTCGCAGGTGGCCGATGCCTTCGGCACCAAGGGCCGCATCAACCCCGATGCGCTGTGGACCGACGCGTTCCTGCCCAGCGCGGCCGAACTGGATGTGCTGCGATGATGACGCGCCAGGCTGCCTTCATGCCCGCCTCCGGCGGGAGCGCCGCACCCGTGGCCGCGGAGCCCTTTGTCGATTTCAACCGGGTCTGGCTGGCCTATAACGACGAGCTCGCGCACAAGGGCGAGTTCGCGGTCGAGGACATCTCGCTGCAGGTGGCGCCGGGCGAGTTCATTGCCATCGTCGGCCCGTCCGGCTGCGGCAAGTCCACCTTCATGAAGCTGGCGACCGGGCTCAAGGCGGCCACGCGCGGCGTCGTGAGGATTGCCGGCGAGAAGGTGACCGGCCCGCTCAAGCAGGTCGGCATGGCCTTCCAGGCGCCCACGCTGCTGCCGTGGCGCACCACGCTGGACAACGTGATGCTGCCGCTGGAGATCGTCGAACCATATCGCTCCACCCTGCGCGCACGTCGCGACGAGTACGTCGAGCGCGCGCGCAAGCTGCTGCATACGGTGGGCCTGGCCGGCTACGAGGACAAGTACCCGTGGCAGCTGTCCGGCGGCATGCAGCAGCGCGCCTCGATCTGCCGCGCGCTGGTCCACGAGCCGCGCATGCTGCTGCTGGACGAGCCCTTCGGCGCGCTCGACGCCTTTACGCGCGAGGAGCTCTGGTGCGTGCTGCGCGACCTGTGGCAGGCACAGCGCTTCAACGTGATCCTGGTCACGCACGACCTGCGCGAGGCCGTGTTCCTGGCCGACACCGTCTACGTGATGAGCCAGCGCCCGGGCCGCATCCTGATGCGCAAGGAGATCGACCTGCCGCGCCCGCGCGACCTGGAACTGACCTATACCGAGCCATTTTCCGACCTGGTGCACGTGCTGCGCGAGAAGATCGGCCATGTGCGCCAACACTGAGGCAAAGCTACCATGATGACTCTCACTTCCGCGCAGGAGCGCCGCGTGCAGCGCGTGGCGCCCTGGCTGCTGCTGGCCGCGGTGCTGCTGCTGTGGCAGGGCGCGTGCATGGCCTTCGGCGTGTCCGACTTTATCCTGCCGACACCATCGGCGATCGTGGCCTCGCTGGTGGAATATGCCGACGTGATCGCCGGCCATGCGTGGCGCACCTTCTGGACCACCATGGTGGGCTTCGGCGTGGCCATCGCCGTGGGCGTGCTGCTGGGGCTGGCAATGGGCTCGTCACGGCTGCTCTATGCCGCCAGCTATCCGCTGATGACGGCCTTCAACGCGCTGCCCAAGGCCGCCTTCGTGCCGATCCTGGTGGTGTGGTTCGGCCTGGGCGCGGGTCCGGCCATCCTGACCGCGTTCCTGATCTCGTTCTTCCCGATCATGGTCAATATCGCCACCGGGCTGGCCACGCTGGAGCCGGAACTGGAGGACGTGCTGCGCGTGCTCGGCGCCAAACGGCGCGACGTGTTGTTCAAGGTCGGTCTGCCACGCGCCATGCCGTATTTCTTCGCCTCGCTGAAGGTGGCGATCACGCTGGCCTTTGTCGGCACCACGGTGTCGGAGATGAACGCCGCCAACGAGGGCATCGGCTACCTGCTGGTGTCGGCCGGCTCGGCTATGAAGATGCCGCTGGCCTTTGCCGGGCTGGTGGTGATCGCGGTGATGGCGATGGCGATGTACGAGCTGTTTGCGGTGGTCGAGAAGCGCATGACCGGCTGGGCCCACCGAGGCTAGCCATGCTTCAGCTGCCGGCCTGCGTCAACTGGTAGCTCGTGCAATAGCTGAAGCGGCTGGCCGGATGGACACCGGTGGTCACGACAATGGCCTGTTCACGCAGGAAATAAGTCCGGGTGATGCGCAGCCCGGCCGATTTGTCGGGAACCTGCAAGGCCTTTGCCTGAGCGCCTTCGATCAGCCAGCCTTCCACTTTCTGCTCGACGCGGGTGATCTTGATCCCGTACTGCTTCTCGACCATCGTGTACACCGGCACGTCCAGGGTCTCGCCGAGCTGGGACAGGGCACCATATGTGCCGTCGACGTAGATGTCGACCAGCGCAATCGGCTCGAGGGCGGGCGGGCAGCCATAGCGCGTGCCGGCAATGTGGAGCCACGCGGCGCCGGGCGCGCAGCGCAGCAGTGCCGCCAGGGCTTCATCAGCCTGGATGGTGCTGCTTCCTGAGGTGCGCAGCGTCGTGCCCTTGGCGTAGCTGACCAGGTCGGCCGGAGAGTCCATGACCTGCATGAAGCGGCTCTGCGGCCGGTCCGCGATCACGCGCGTGCCCACGCCTGCTTGCCGGGTCACCATGCCGAGGCTGGTCAGCTTCTGCACGGCCTGACGCACCGCGTACCGGCTCAGATTCCACCTTTCGCACAATTCGGCCTCGGTCGGCAGCAGTTCGCCGACCGATGGGCGGCCGCCGATGATTTCCTGCATCAATGTGCGTGCCAGGTCCAGGTGGCGCGGGGTGTTGGCGGCCAGCGCGGCCGCGTAGGCGTCGGTGTCGTCTTGCATGCTTTCAGGCGCTTTCAGAGTCGCTTCATGGTCGGGAGGCAGCGGAACTGGCTGCCTCCAGCCTTTTGCCAATGCTAGCACGGGCGGCAGGGTTTTTCCTAATATTCGAATGTTCGAACAAACTTCTATAGTTCGAGCCATTGAAGGGCGGGCGAGCCGTTTTTCGCCTCGATGCCGTCCTTGTTCCCTGGAGATTCCCAAGCATGTATCCCATCGACTTCCTGTGGCGCGCCGCCCACCGCTATCCCGGCCGGGTGGCCATCATCGGCCCCGCCGGCGAGCTGTCGTTCCGGGCGCTGGCAGACATGGTGCTGCAGCGCGCCGCCGCACTCACCGCGATCGACCCGGCGCCGCGCAGCCGGGTCTGCGTCGGGGCCGCGAACACGGTTGACCACCTGGTGGCGATCCTGGCAATCCTGGCCGCCGGCAAGGTGTGGATACCGCTGAACCCGCGCAACGGCGATCCCGAGCTGCACCGCATCGTTGATTTCGTCGAGCCGTCGCTAGTGCTGGCCGATGCCGAGATGGCGGCGCGGCTGGTGGGCATCACCGCGCCAGTGCGTCCGCTGGCAGACCTCGCTTGCCATGCGGGTGACGTCAACACGGTCATGATGGGACCCCACGGGCGCGGTGGTGTCCCCCTCGACGCCGCGCAGGCGATCAAGTTCACCGGCGGCTCGACGGGGTTCCCCAAGGGCGTGATCCAGCCGCTGCGCGCCTGGAACGCAAACATCGCCACCCAGATCCATGAACTGGGCCTGACGCCGGATGACCGTTACCTGGTGGCCGCGCCGATCACGCACGGCACCTCGACCTACATGCTGCCGTTGCTGGGCGCTGGCGGCGCATTGATCTTTCCGGCGCACAACAAGGCGGCGGCATTGCTTGATGCGGCGCAGGCCCATGGCGCGACGCTGTTCTTCGCGCCCCCGACGCTGATTCTGTCGCTGGTGGAAGAGCAGCGCCGCGCGCCCCGTGGGCTGCATTCACTGCGCTACCTGGTCTACGGCGGCGCGCCGATGCGCCCGGAACAGATCCGCGATGCCCAGGCGGTGTTCGGTCCGATTCTCTGCACGTCCTTCGGCCAGACCGAGGCGCCGCAGATCATCACCTTCCTGCCGCCGGGCGACATGACCGGCCCCAACCTGGCTTCCGTCGGAAAGCCATCGCTGCTGACCCGGGTTGCCATCGTCGACAAGCACGGCAACGTGCTCAAGGCCGGGGAGGAGGGTGAAATCGCCGTGCGCGGCGACCTGGTGATGAGCGGCTACCTGAAGGCGGAGCAAGAGACCCGCAAGACGCTGGTCGACGGCTGGCTGCGCACGGGCGACGCCGGGGTCTTCGACGAGCGCGGCTACCTGTTCCTGCGCGACCGTATCCGTGACGTGATCATCACCGGCGGCTTCAATGTCTACCCCAGCGATGTCGAGGTGGTGCTGTCCGCGCACCCCGCCGTCGCCGACTGCTCGGTGGTCGGCATCCCCGATGCCAAGTGGGGCGAGGCCGTCCACGCGGCCGTGCAACTGCGCCCGGGCATGCGCGTCGACGCCGCCGACCTGATTGCGCTGGTCAAGCGCGAGCTGGGCTCGGTCAAGACGCCCAAGCAAGTACACCTCTTCGATGCGCTGCCGCGCAGTGCGGTGGGCAAGGTGCTGAAGCCCGCGGTCCGGGCAACCATCGTGGGCACCGGGAGCGCATCATGAGCCAGGCGCAAGCGGGCGCCGCGCCACGCACCAAGCTCTGCCACTACACCACGCAGGCGGTCTACTACGGCGACGATGACCTGGTGGGCGACCTGCTCGGCCAGGCCAGCTTTGTCGATGTCTTCATGAAGCAGACCTTCGGCAGCGCGCCGACCGCAGCCCAGCGCCGCATCGTCGAAGCGGTGCTGGTCACGCTGATGGAGCATGGCATGACGCCGAGTGCCATCGCCACGCGCATGATCTATGCGAGCTCGCCGGAAAACCTGCAGGCAGGTGTGGCGGCCGGCTTGCTTGCGGTGGCCAGCCAGTTCATCGGCACCATGGAGCCGGCCGCCGGCCTGCTTGACCAGATCGCGGCTGCCGGCGAGGCGGGCGCTGCCGAGGCGCAGCGCATTGCCCGGGACTACCGCGCCAGGCGCGAGGCGGTGCCTGGCTTTGGCCACCACCTGCACCGCCCGGACGATCCACGCGCCCTGGCCTTGCTGGCGCTGGCGCGCGAGCTTGGCACCCATGGCTCGCGCTGCGCCGCGCTGGCGCTGCTTGCCGCCGAGGTGGATGCTGCCGCCGGGCGCCATATCACCATCAACGCCACCGGTGCGATCGCCGCCGTGCTCGGCGACATCGGCATCCCGGCCAGGCTGATGCGCGGTTTCGCCGTGCTCAGCCGCACCGCTGGCCTGATCGCCCATATTGCCGAAGAGCAGCGCGAGCCATCGGGGCGGTTCATCTGGGACCTCGTTGACCACGCGATGACGCCCCCACATCCCGCGGACCAGCCACGCTGACGATCCCGGTACGGCCTTGCGCACCTTTTCCATCAGAAAACAGCAAGAGGAGACAACATGACACAAACGGACCAGTCCATTCAGCGCCATCACCACATCACGCTGAGCGTGGGTACCGCACAGGACGACTATGACTTCCACACCAAGGTGCTGTCGCTCAAGAGCGTGAAGAAGACGCTGATCTATGACGGCGGTACGCCGTTCTATCACCTGTACTACGGCAACGACGTCGGCGAGGAGAGCACCCTGATCACCTGCTTCCCGGTGGCGCATTTCGGGCGCAAGGGCAAGCGTGGCACGGGGCAGATCGGCAGCCTGGCGCTGTCGGTGCCGGTATCGGCGATTCCGTTCTGGGAGAAGCGCCTGGCCGACCATGGCTTCGAGGTCCGCCGTTCGGAACGGTTCGGGGAAACGGTGCTGGCCTTCGCGCATCCCTGCGGTGTCGAGTACGAGCTGATCGGCATTGCCGACGATGCTCGCAAGCCTTACTCCAACGGCGAAGTGCCGGCGGAGCTGGCCGTCCGCGGCCTGCATACGATCGCGGTCAATGTGCGGGAAATGGAGACTTCGCAGGAGTTCATGCAGACCGGCTGGTCGGGCCGCGAGGTGGCACGCGACGGCAAGTACACACGCTACGCATTTGGCGATGGCGGCTCCGGCAAGTTCGTCGACTATGCGCTCGAACCCGCCATGCCCCAGGCGAGCTGGACTTACGGCGAGGGTACGGTGCACCACTGCGCGTTCCAGGTCGAGGACCGCATGGTCCAGGACCTGGTCAAGGCCCGTCTCGAGGGGATGGGCCTGACCGATACCTCGGAGCGCAAGGACCGTGGGTATTTCGAGTCGATCTACGTGCGCACCCCCAGCGGTGCGATGTTCGAGGCCACGGTATCCAAGCCGGAAGCTTTCCTGATCGACGAGCCCTACGAACGCCTGGGCTCGGAGCTGAAAATCGCACCGCAGTTCGAGAGCCAGCGCGCCAGCATCCTGCAGTCGCTGGAAACCCTGAACTATTGAGAGAACGGGCCATGGCAGGGCCAACGCCCTGCCGCTCGCCCATCGCCCGTTATGCCGGGAAGACTATGCCTGACATCAATCCCCACATGCAGACGCCGCTGAGCGTGTTCGACGCGCCGGCCGGCAACGCGACGCTCGCCGCGATCCTGGTGCATGGGCGCGGCCAGTCCCCCGCGCTGATGCGCGAGCTGCTGGTCAGCCGCATCAGCCACCCCGGGGTCGCATGGTTCGCGCCGCTGGCGGCGGACAATTCCTGGTACCCGGAGCGCTTCATTGCCCCCCTCGACACCAATGAGCCGAGGCTCTCGCAGGCGCTGGAGCGCATCGACGTCCTATCCGAGGCGCTACTGGCCATGGGCTTTCCTTACGCATCCCAGGTGCTGGTCGGGTTTTCACAGGGCGCTTGCCTCTGCAGCGAGTTCCTCTGGCGCCAGCGCCGCAGGTATGCGGGGCTGATCGCCTTTACCGGCGGACTGATCGGACCACCCGGCATGCCCCGCGACGGCTCGCATCGCGAACTCGAAGGTATGCCGGTGCTGTTCTCCACCTGGGACCAGGATCCGCATGTGCCCGCTGACAGCGTGCGCGAGTCGGCCTCATGGTTCAGCGCGGTCGGCGCCGACGTCACCCTCAAGGTGGAGCCGGGCAGCGAGCATGGCATCCGCGACGCGGAAATCGCCTATGCCAATACCCTCCTGGCGGCTTGCGCGCCGGGAACCTGTTGATCATCTGGAGCAGTCACCATGCAGTCATTCGTGCATGAATCCCGCGCTTGCCGCGTCGTCTTCGGCCGCGGCGCACGGCAACACCTTCCGCGCGAACTGGAGCAACTGGGGCTGCGGCGGGTGCTGGTGCTGACCACCCCGGAGCAGGTGGCGCTCGGCCAGCAAATCGCCGATCTCCTCGGGGACCGTTGCGTCGGCGTCTACGACGAAGCCGTGATGCATGTGCCCGCAGACGTCGCCCGCGCCGCGGTCCAAGCCGTGCATCGGGCTGGCGGCGATGGCTGCGTGGCCGTTGGCGGCGGCTCCACCATCGGCCTGGCCAAGGCGATCGCGCTCAACGCGGATTTGCCGATCATCGCCGTGCCGACGACCTATGCCGGCTCCGAGATGACGCCGCTCTACGCCATCACCGAGGGCGGTCTGAAACACGCCGGCCGCGACTGGCGCGTGGCGCCGCGCAGCGTTATCTACGATCCGGACCTGACGCTGACGCTGCCCCAGGGCCTCACCATGACCAGCGGCATGAATGCCATCGCCCATGCGGCCGAAGGCCTGTACGCAAGCGACGGCAACCCGGTTTACAGCCTGATGGCGGAGGAGGGCATCCGCGCCCTGGCCAGTGCGCTGACATGCCTGAAGCGCGCTCCCACGGATGCCGATGCGCGCGGCGACGCGCTGTACGGCGCCTGGCTGTGCGCCACCGTGCTGGGCAACCTGCGGATGGGTCTCCACCACAAGCTGTGCCATACGCTGGGTGGCAGCTTCAACCTGCCGCATGCGGAAGTCCACACCGTCATGCTGCCTTACGTGCTGGCCTACAACGCCGCATCGGCGCCGCAGGCGATGGCGCGCATTGCCCGCGCACTGGGTCGCGGGCCCGCCCCCGCCGGACTGCGCGAGCTGGGCGCGGCGCTTGGCGTGCCACGGTGCCTGCGCGAGATCGGCATGCCGGCGCACGGCCTCGATCATGCCGCGGACCTGGTAGTGCAGACGCCATATCCCAATCCGCGCCCGATCGAACGCGGGCAGGTCCGGGAGCTGTTGCAGCGAGCCTACGAAGGTGCCGATCCGGCCTGACCGGCGAGCCGGCTGAAAGAGGACACCCATCCTGATCCCATACCAGCGCGCAGGGTCCGATGACCGGGCGCCGCAGTGGAGTTACTTGCCATGCCATACATCATTCGCGGCTACTTCCGGCAGGACGTTGCGCAGGCGCGCCTCAAGCTTCGCCCTGACCATATCCGCCACATCCTGTCCAGGTTGCCGGAGATTGTCTGCGCCGGTGCGTTGTGCGGGGAGGATCAGCGTCCGCAAGGCCTGTTTCTCGCCGTCGGCTGCACTGGCAGAGAGCAGGCGCAATTACTGATCTCGGACGATCCGTACTGCCGCGCAGGCTTGTTCGAACGGATCGAGATCGAACCCTTCCTGCAATTCGTCCCGCATCCCAACCCGCGCATCCTGCACGAGGAACTGGAGCGCGCGCTGCAGAGCGCAACCATGGCTGCGCGATAAAACTGCCCGGCGCCGGCTAGCGTCCGCGTAGCCGCTGCGTATCCCCTTGAGCCTGCCATGCAGTGAAACCCTGCGGGGCGGAATTCGCCCGCGGCCGGCGCAGCCTAGCGCGGCCTATTCAGAGAGAAGACCTGAACCATGCAACGTATCAAACGCATCCTGCTATCCGGCTTGCCCGTGGCCATCATCGGCGGGCTTCTTTATGCCGGCTTGTTCGTCAAGCCCAAGCCGGCAGGCAAGCCCGTCGCGCAGCCGCTGGTGGAGCGCGGCGACGCCTTCTACGGCCTCGCCGTGCTGCCCGATGGCCGCATGTGGGCCGTGGGCACGAACGGGAAGATCCTGCACAGCGACGATGCGGGACAGGGCTGGCACATGCAGCGCACCGCCAGCCAGGAGACCTTGCAGGACATCGCCGCCTGGGATGCGCGTCGCGCGGTGGCGGTCGGCAATGAGGGCGTGGTCCTGACCACGGCCGACGCCGGCCTGACCTGGACCCCGGCGCAGGCACCCAGGTCAGCCATCAGCAACAAGCTGATGCGCGTCCATGTGAGCCAGGACGGCAGTGCGTGGGCGGTCGGCAGCGGCGGCGTGCTGCTGCGCTCGCGGGACTACGGCAAGCGCTGGGAGTCCGCGGCGCAGGGCGAGGACACCGCATGGAACGGCATCGCCTTCGACGGGCCGCGCGGCTGCGTGGTGGGCGAGTTCGGCCGCATCCGCATCACCGGCGATGCCGGCGAGCGCTGGACCAGCGTCGCCAGCCCGGTCAAGCACAGCCTGATGTCGGTCAGGTTCAGGGATTCCAGCCACGCCATTGCCGTGGGCCTCGGCGGAGCCGTGCTGGTCAGCGACAACGGCGGCGCCAGCTGGACGCAGGCCGCCAGGGCCACCGACGAGGACCTTCTCGACGTCGCCTGGGACGGCAGCCAATGGATCGCCGTGGGAGACAAGGGGGTGGTGCTGGTGGCCGGCCCGGATGCAGGCAGCTGGCGGCTGACGCGGTTCGAGCCGCTGGACCGCCGCTGGTACACGCGCGTGCAGCCGCACGGCGGCAAGTACTACGCCGCGGGCTCGCGCCTTGCCGTCAAGGAAGCGGCAGCCCTGTAGACGCATGGTCCAGGGACGACCGAAGAATATGGAGGAGAACATGAATACGACAGAACAGGGCAGACTCGAACGCTTCGTCGAGTCCTGCATACGCCGGCGGGCCTACGTAACCGGCATCTTCCTGCTGGTCACGGCAGTGATGCTGGTGGCCGCGCTGCGGGTGGAGGTCAGGACGGTCTTCGAAGACCTGCTGCCGCGCAGCCATCCTTATATCCAGGTCCATGAGCAGTACAAGCAAGCGTTCGGCGGCTCGAACGTGGTCAGCCTCGTGCTCGAGGCCGAGCAGGGCGACATCTTCAACACCGCGTTCCTCACCAAGGTGAAGTCGGTCACGTCTGCCCTGCAACAGGTGGACGGGGCGAACCAGTTCCAGATCGTTTCGCTGGCATCGCGCAAGCTCAAGGAAATCCGCGGCTCGACCGAGGCCATCGATTCCAGCCCGCTGATGTGGCCCGATGTCCCGCAGGACCAGTCGGGGCTGGAGGCCCTGAAGCAGGCCGTGCTGAATAATCCCCTGGTGTATGGCGCCTATGTCTCGAAGGACCTCAAGGCTGCGCTGGTCACGGTGGACTTCTATGAAGGCGCCGCCGACTACAACAAGATCTTTCCACAGGTGAAGGCGATCGCCGATGCCGCGCGCGGCGACGGCGTGCGGGTGCGCGTGACCGGCGAGCCCATCCTTTACGGCTGGGTCAACCACTTCCTGCCGGAGACGCTGCACATCTTCCTGCTGACGATCGGTTGCCTGGTGCTGCTGCTCTTCGTCATCGCCCGTACCTGGCGCGGCACGCTGCTGCCGCTGCTGGCGGGCCTGAGCAGTGCCATCTGGGCGCTCGGTGCCGCGCGCCTGCTGGGCTATAACCTGGATCCGCTGGTGATCGTGATCGCCTTCCTGATCACCGCGCGCGCCATCTCGCATTCGGTGCAACTGGTATCGCGCTTCGACGAAGAGCTTGCCGCCGGGGCGGATACCACGCGCGCGGCGGCCAAGGCCAGCATGCTGCAGCTGTTCAAGCCAGGCATGCTGGGCGTGGTGGCCGACGCGGGCTGCATGATCGTGGTGGTGCTGACGCCGATTCCGCTGATGCACAAGGTGTCAATCATCGGCACGGTGTGGGTGATGACGATCGCATTGAGTGCCTGCGTGATGACGCCGGTGCTGCTTTCGTGGGTGCACTACCCGCGCGGGTATGCCCATCGGCTGGATCTCGGGCCCGGCATCGACCGCATCCTGGGCGTCTGCGTGCGCAGCGCCACCTCGCGCTGGCGCTATGCAGTGCTGGCCGGGGCGGCGGCGGTGTTTGGCGTGTCGGCGTGGTACGCGACCCGTATCCAGGTGGGAGATGCCCAGCCTGGCTCACCCATCCTCTGGCAGGACTCTGCCTACAACCGCGATGCGGCGGCCATCAACCGGCAGTTCCAGGGCGCTGACCGGCTGTACGCGGTGTTCGCGGGGCACCAGCCCAACGCGGTCAAGTCGCCCGCGGTGCTCGCGAGCATGGCGGGCATGCAGCGCTACATGGCGGCCCAGCCAGAGATCGGCGGCAGCGCGTCGATCGCGGACGTGATCCCGATGGTGCGCCGCGTACTGAACGAGAACAACCCGCGCTACCAGGAGCTCGGCCGCACGGCACAGGAGAACGGCGAGCTGATGTACATGTTCGTGTCGGGTTCCGATCCCGGCGACATGGCGCGCTTCACTGATGCCCAGGCCCGGGATGCATCGGTGACGTTCCACTTCCGCGACCACCAGGGCGAGAGCATCCGCACCGCAATGGCGCGGCTCAAGGCCTACGTCGATGCCCATCCGCTGGCAGAGGGCAGCTACCGCCTGGCGGGCGGCCTGGTCGGGGTGCTGGCTGCGGTCAACGAGGTGATTCTCGCCGGCCAGATCGAAAGCATCGCACTGGCCTTGCTGGTGTTGGTGATCTGCTGCGCGGTCGCCTACCGCTCGGTCACGGCGGGCATCTTCTTCATGGTGCCGGTGATCCTGTCCAACACCATCACCTTCAGCTACATGGCGTGGAAAGGCATCGGCATGAATCTCAGCACGCTGCCGGTGGCCGCGCTGGGTATTGGCCTCGGGGTCGACTACGCCTTCTACATCGTCGACGGCATCAAGGAAAAGATCGCCGAGGGCAAGGACCTGTCCGCGGCCACCATCGCCTCGCTGCTGGGCGCCGGCCGTGGCGTGGTCGTGACCGCGCTGACGCTGACCACCAGCGTCGTGCTCTGGTGTGCCTCCTCGCTGCGGTTCCAGGCCGATATGGGCGTGTTGATGGCGATCTGGCTTTTCGTCTCGGCGCTCAGTGCCCTGTTCATCATGCCGGCGATGGTGCTGGTGTTTCGGCCGGCATTCATCGTGAAGGCGGCAAGCCAGCGAACGGCGCCCGGCGGCCAGGATCTCGCCATGCGCGCAGTGCCCGAGGCCTAGCGCCTCGGCCAGCATAAGAAATAAAAGCAAACACCAACAGGAGGAGACCGTGACATTGAATTCTTGGGGAGAGCGGCGCATGAAGTCCGGCGCCGCAGGCCTGGCGCTGATGCTGCTGGCGGCGTCGCCAAACGCGCTCGCCGCGGATGCGGAAGAGGCTGGCGCGACGGCCGCGGCCAGCGCGGAAAGTGCCGACGGCGGCGACGGCAGATCAGATGACTACAGCTTCCGCCTGGGCGGCTATGCGCGCACGTGGGCCTCTTTCAATCTGCAGAATCCGCCGGAGACCAGCCGCAATGACCGGCTTTCGCCATCCATGCTGCGCGCGGCGCTGCTGCTCAATGCCGACGCGAAAACCGGACCGGTCACATGGAAGGTGGTCGGGCGGGCCGAAGGGGAGTACAAGACGCGATACCTGAAGGACCTGGAGCAACTGAATCGGTCAAACTCGCCAGGCGGGCCGGGCAGCCGGCTGATGGACCAGTATGACCGGGCCGACCTGCGCGAGTACTACATGGAGTTCGCGCCCGTTGAGCGGGTCAACTTCCGCATCGGCAAGCAGCAGGTCGTCTGGGGCGAGACCGATTTCTTCCGCGCCCTGGATCTCGTCAACGGCTTCGATTACCGCTGGCGCTCCTTCCTGGAGCGCGAAGGTGACGAACTGCGCAAGCCGTTGTTCCTGGTCAAGGCCAAGGTCAATGTGCCGGAGGCGGAAGGGAGCCTGCAATTGCTGTATCGGCCAGGCATCGACCGGAACCGGGACATCGGCAACAGCTACGATCTCTACGGCGGCCGCTGGGCGGGGCAGCCTTACAAGGGCGTCGACTTCCTGGCGCCCGGCGCGCTGAACTACAACTATCGCCACCCGGGAGCAAATGTCAGCGATCAGACCGGAGGCGTACGCTGGGAAGGGATCGCGGGACCGGTGAATTATTCGCTGGCCTACCTGAAGACTTTCAACAACGACCCGGTGGTGAACTCGGCATTCGCGCCCTCGGGTGCCGCGCCGACCGGCGCGCTCGGGGATTTCATCTTCCCCAAGATCGACCTGTTCGGCGCCACCGTCAGCGGCTATGTGCCCGCCATCGACTCCGTGCTGAGCACGGAGCTGGTCTACACGCGCAACGCGCCTTACAACATCGGCACCAACTTCTTTGGCGGTGCCCTGCCGGGCTTTGGCGGGATCATCAAGAAGGACGTGGTCACGACCATGTTCCGGATCGACAAGAGCCTGAACCTGACGAAGCTGCTGGGCACCAGCCGGCCGTCATTCTTCTCGGTCCAGGTGTTCGACAAATGGATCCAGAACTACAAGCGGTCGGACGACATCGTCAACCTGGTGGGCTATGGCGCGGCGGCCAAGGAGCACTCCACCATCGCCACGGTGATATTGGGGCTGAACTACAGGAACGACAAGATCAATCCGCAGCTTGCTGCGGGGGTGGACCTGCAGGGCCGCGGGGGCTTCCTGATCCCGAGCGTGGAGTTCGTCTACGGCGACCACTGGCGCCTGGTGCTGGAGGCGGATCTGTTCTTTTCCAAGAACAAACGTCAGCCCGGCCAGGTGGAGGGGTCGACGCGCCTGTTCGGCACCTTTGCCAACAATAGTCAGTTCCTGGCTCGCCTGACGCGACAGTTCTGACAATTCCAAGTAAGGAGACACATCATGTATCGCATCCAGAAGACACTCGCGCTGTGCATGCTTGCCGCGCTAGGCGGCACTTGCGCCGTCGCCGCTGAACTGCCCGCCGGCACGGTGATCGACAAGGCCAACATCGACAAGGTCAAGAACGACACCTTCGACGGCCACACCATTGCGAGCCTGCTGACCGAGAAGCTTGAATGGCAGATCCGCAATACCGGCCTGACGATTCCGCTTGGCCACGCCAAGCCCGTGCAGCTCGATCCCAAGTACCTTGAGGCGACCCGCAAGAACGCGGGCAAGGCGCAGTTCGATGAAAAGACGCGCGAGGTCACGGGTTGGGAGGCCGGCATTCCCTTCCCGCAAGTCAGCCAGAACGACCCCTTTGCCGGCGACAAGCTGATCTGGAACTTCTATTACGCCTCACCGGAAGGGGACGTCATCAACAACAAGGTCACCTTCCTGATGATCAGCGGCGACAAGGGCCTGGAGTCGACGCAGGACTGGGTGTTCCAGCGCTATTACATGAAGGGACGGCTCAGCGGCGACAAGCCGGTGCTGGGGGATGGCAGCGTGCTCAGCAAGACGCTGTTCGCCGCGACCGCGCCGGAGGATATCCGCGGGCTGGGCACGTTCACCATCCGCTATGACAGCCCGAAGGTGGAAGACAGCTGGGCCTATATCAAGTCGGCCCGGCGCACGCGGCGCCTGTCCGGGGGTGCGTGGATGGACCCGGTGGGCGGGCTCGATGTGCTGAACGACGACATCTACGTCTGGAACGCCAGGCCCTCGTGGTATCCGAAGATCAAGCTGGTGGGCAAGCGCTGGATCCTGGCGATTTCGGATGCCAGGCTCGGCTACACCCCTTCGAAGAAGGGGACGCCGGACGAATGGAAGACCGTGGACCTGAAGAACGCGCCGTACTGGAACCCGGTGCAGACCTGGCAACCGCGCGAGGTGTGGGTGATCGAAGGCACGCCGCCGGGCGAGCACCCGTACGGCAAGAAGGTGGTCTATATGGACGTGAACTATCCGCGCGTCTACATGGGCGAAGCCTATGACAAGAAGGGCGAGTTCTGGAAGTTCATCAACTTCCATATGACCCCGTCAGTGGGCGAGGACGGTACCAAGTACTCTTCTTCGATCCAGGGCGACATCATCGATTTCAAGGCGCGCCACGCTTCGATTTACATGTTCCGCGGCTACAAGCTCAATGAAGCGAAGATCAAGGAAGGCGACATGACCTACAGCGCGTTGGAGTCCATCGCCAAGTAACAAGCCGGCCTTCACAAGCGCGGCCCGGACCGCGCTTCTTCTGGTGCCAGGCCCGCCGGGGGGGCGTGCCGGCCAAGGATTCAGGGATCATGGAAATCAAGACAATGACGGATGAACAGCGCAAGGCGGTTGCGCTGGAGTATTTCAAGCGCATGGACCGCGGCGAGAGCGTGCTCGATCTCTTTGACGAGCATGCCGAGTTCTGCTTTCCCAAATGGGGAGTGGCGCACGGCCGCGCGCAGATCGAGCAGCTGTTCGGGGACCTGATGGGAATCCTGGAGTCGGTCCGCCATGATATCGCCCATGCCAACTTCATCCAGCAGGGCGACTTGCTGGTGGTGGAGGGCACTTCGGCCGGAAGCCTCAAGAGCGGCGAGACCTGGCGCGCGGACGTCACCCACGCCGGGCGCTGGTGCGATGTGTTCGAAATCCGCGACTTCCGCATCCAGCGCTGCTATGTCTACCTGGACCCTGACTACGGCGGGCAGGATGTCGGGCGCTATCCGTGGCTGCGCCAGCGGCACGAGGGCAAGGGCGGGGCAGCGTAGTCCGCCGTGCTCCCCGGGGCCAGGTGACGGCCCCCATGCCGCGGGTGGATAATCCGCGTCATGGAAATCAAATGGCTTGAAGACTTCGTCAGCCTGGCCGAGACGCACAGCTTCTCGCGCTCGGCCGAGCTGCGCCACGTCACGCAGCCGGCGTTCTCGCGCCGCATCCAGTCGCTGGAGGCGTGGGTCGGCACCGAGCTGATCGACCGCTCGAGCTACCCCACCAGCCTGACCCCGGCCGGCAAGGTGTTCTACGAGCAGGCGCTGGCCATGCTGGCGCAGGTCAGCGAGACCCGTGCGCTGATGCGCGGCCAGCGCTCGGCCAACGCCCAGGTGCTGGAGTTCGCGGTGCCGCATACGCTGTCGCTGACCTTCTTCCCGGAATGGCTCAAGGCGCTGGAGCGCAGGATCGGCACGCTGCCGTGCCGGCTGCGCGCGCTCAACGTCCACGACGCGGTGCTGATGCTGGTGGAGGGCGGCTGCGACCTGGTGATGGTCTACCACCACGCGCGCCAGGCGATCCAGCTGGATCCGGCCCGGTACGACATGCTGGTACTTGGTACCGAGCGGCTGTCGCCCTACAGCGTGCCGGACGCTGCCGGCAAGCCGCAATTCCGGCTGCCCGGCACCGACAAGAAGCCGGTGCCCTTCCTCAGCTACACGCCCAACGCCTTCCTCGGCCGCATGGTCGACCTGCTGCTGGCCGACACCTCCGAGGCGCTCAAGCTCGACAAATGCTACGAGACCGACATGGCCGAGGCGCTCAAGGTGATGGCGCTGGCCGGCCACGGCATGGCCTTCCTGCCCGAAAGCGCGGTGCGCGAGGACGTGGCCGCGGGCCGGCTGGTGCGGGCCGAGTCGGCGCGCGGGCTGCCGTTGTCGATCGACATGGAAATCCGCCTGTACCGCGAGCGCCCGGGCGAGAACGGCAACGAACGCCGCGCCGGGGCACGGCGCAAGCGCCAGCTGGTCGACCAGGTGTGGTCGACCTTGTCGGCGGCCCAGTCCGCCCAGCCGGCCGGCTCCCCGGTTTCCGCCAGATGACAACGTTATGCAGGTTTTGCATGACCGGATGAGCAAACGGCATTGGATTCGGGCGGGGCGCCAGCCCTAAGCTTGCGGGCATTCTTCACACCGGAACCAACCGATGTCTTCCGCAGCACCGACCAATATTGCTGGCCAAAAGCACGCACTCCCGTCTTACCTCAATGCCGACCATCTCGGCCCCTGGGGCATCTACCTGCAGCAGGTCGACCGTGTCACGCCTTACCTGGGCTCGCTGGCACGCTGGGTCGAAACCCTCAAGCGCCCCAAGCGCGCGATGATCGTCGACGTTCCCATCGAACTGGATAACGGCACCATTGCCCATTTCGAGGGCTATCGGGTGCAGCACAACCTGTCGCGCGGCCCGGGCAAGGGCGGCGTGCGCTTCCACCAGGACGTGACCCTGTCCGAGGTGATGGCGCTGTCGGCCTGGATGTCGGTGAAGAATGCCGCGGTCAACGTGCCCTACGGCGGTGCCAAGGGCGGCATCCGCGTCGATCCGCGCACGCTCTCGCACGCCGAGCTGGAACGCCTGACGCGCCGCTACACCAGCGAAATCAACATCATCATCGGGCCGAGCAAGGATATTCCGGCGCCGGACGTGAACACCAACGCCCAGGTCATGGCCTGGATGATGGACACGTACTCGATGAACTCCGGCAGCACGGCCACCGGCGTGGTGACCGGCAAGCCGATCTCGCTGGGCGGCTCGCTCGGCCGCCACGAAGCCACCGGCCGCGGCGTGTTCGTGGTCGGCTCCGAGGCCGCGCGCAATATCGGCCTGGAGATCAAGGGCGCGCGCGTGGCGGTACAGGGCTTCGGCAACGTGGGCGCGGTGGCGGCCAAGCTGTTCCATGAGGCCGGCGCCAAGGTGGTGGCGGTGCAGGACCACCGCACCACGCTGTTCGACCCGGCCGGCCTGGACGTGCCGGCGATGATGGAATACGCCTCGCACAGCGGCACCATCGAAGGCTTCCGCGGCGAAGTCCTGCGCACCGAGCAGTTCTGGGAAGTCGACTGCGACATCCTGATCCCGGCCGCGCTGGAAGGCCAGATCACGGTGCAGAACGCGCCCAAGATCACGGCAAAGCTGGTGATTGAAGGCGCCAACGGCCCGACCACGCCGCAAGCCGACGATATCCTGCGCGAGCGCAATATCCTGGTCTGTCCCGACGTGATCGCCAACGCCGGCGGCGTGACCGTGTCCTACTTCGAATGGGTGCAGGATTTCTCCAGCTTTTTCTGGACCGAGGAAGAAATCAACCAGCGCCTGGTACGGATCATGCAAGAAGCCTTCCGGGCAATCTGGCAAGTGGCACAGGACAACAAGGTGACGCTGCGCACGGCGGCGTTTATCGTGGCCTGTACGCGGATCCTGCAGGCGCGCGAGATGCGCGGCCTGTATCCCTGATCCGGGCACGGGAAACGGGATAAGGCACTGCCATGGTGCAATGCAATAATCGTCCCGCTCCCCATGGCTCATGACCGTCAGACGCGGTCTCCGGCAAGCGCCGGAGACCGCGTTGTCGTATCCGGACGCCGTGCGCAGTGATTGCCCTGAAGTGGGGTTCTAGGAGAAAACCCAGTTGTATTGCGGCGGATGCTGCGCAATACTGTTTCACCAGTGGGGGTTTTATCTCTAGAATCCCGCTTTCTCTTCATGGTCAAGGAGATGTTATGAATTTCGCCAAGCTGGCTGCCCTGATGATTGCCGGGGGCGTGATGTGCGGGACGGCACAGGCAGCTGAACAACTGACGGGCACGCTGAAGAAGATCAAGGACACCGGCGTCATCACGCTGGGCGTGCGCGAGTCGTCGATTCCGTTCAATTACAACCTGGGCGGCGTGCGTCAGGTCGGCTATTCCTACGATATCAACATGAAGATCGTGGAAGCCATCAAGGACCAGCTCAAGCTGCCGAACCTGCAGGTCAAGGAAATCCCGATCACCTCGCAGAACCGCATCACGCTGCTGCAGAACGGCACCATCGACATCGAGTGCGGCTCCACCACCAACAACCTGGAGCGCCAGAAGCAGGTTGGGTTCACCAACTCCATCTTCATCATCGGCACGCGCATCATGGTGAAGAAGGACGCCGGCATCAAGGACTGGGCCGACCTGAAGGGCAAGAACGTCGTCACCACCGCCGGCACCACGTCGGAGCGCCTGCTGCGCAAGATGAACGACGACCAGAAGCTGGGCGTGAACATCATCAGCACCAAGGACCATGGCCAGTCGTTCCTGACGCTGGAATCGGGCCGCGCGGTCGCGTTCATGATGGACGACGCGCTGCTGTACGGCGAGCGCGCCAAGGCCAAGAACCCGGCCGACTGGATCGTGGTGGGCAAGCCGCAATCGCGCGAGTCCTATGGCTGTATGATCCGCAAGGACGATCCGCAGTTCAAGAAGCTGTCCGATACCGTGATCTCCGGCATGATGAAGGACGGTTCGATCAACACCCTGTACACCAAGTGGTTCATGACGCCGGTGCCGCCGAAGGGCCTCAACCTGGACTTCCCGCTGTCCGAAGACATGAAGGCGTTGTTCAAGACGCCGAACGACAAGGCGCTGGACTGACCTGCCGTTGACAGCAGTGTGAAACGGAAGGCATGTCCTTCCGTTTCTTTTTGAGGACGCAACATGAACTACAACTGGCATTGGGCAGTTTTCCTCGAACAGGCCGCCCAGAACGAGACCTACCTGGACTGGATGATCTCGGGCCTGAAGGTAACGCTCGCCCTGGGACTCTCGTCCTGGGTCATCGCCCTGGTCATCGGTTCGGTGCTCGGCGTGCTGCGCACCGTGCCCAACAAGTGGCTGGCGGGCATCGCCGCCACCTATGTGGAAATCTTCCGCAACATCCCGCTGCTGGTGCAGCTGTTCATCTGGTATTTCGTCGCGCCCGAGCTGCTGCCCGGTGGCGAGGCGATCAAGCAGATGAACCCGTTCGCGCAGCAGTTCCTGGCCGCCATGCTGTGCCTGGGCACCTTCACCGCCGCGCGGGTCTGCGAGCAGGTGCGCTCGGGCATCAACTCGCTGGCGCGCGGGCAGAAGAATGCCGGCCTGGCGATGGGCTTCACGCTGCCGCAGACGTACCGCCACGTGCTGCTGCCGATGGCGTTCCGCGTGATCGTGCCGCCGCTGACTTCCGAATTCCTGAACATCTTCAAGAATTCGGCGGTGGCTTCGACCATCGGCCTGCTGGAACTGGCGGCGCAGGGCCGGCAACTGGTGGACTACACCGCGCGCCCGTATGAATCGTTCATCGCGGTCACGCTGATGTACGCGCTGATCAACGTGACGGTGATGCTGATCATGCGCTGGGTGGAAGCCCGCACGCGCGTGCCCGGCTTTATCGGCGGCAAGTAAGGGGGCGCCATGGCTTATTCCTTCGATTTCACTTCCATCACCCCTGCCACGCTCGAGGTCCTGGGCGAGGGCATGATGGTCTCGCTCAAGATCACCGTCACCGCGGTGGTGGTGGGCATCGTCTGGGGCACCATCCTGGCGATGATGCGGCTGTCGTCGTTCAGGCTGCTGAACTGGTTTGCGCAGGGGTACGTGACCATCTTCCGCTCCATCCCGCTGGTGATGGTGCTGTTGTGGTTCTTCCTGATCATTCCGCAGGTGCTGCAGAACCTGTTCAACCTGTCGCCGGCGACCGACCTGCGCATGACGTCCGCGCTGGTGGCCTTTGCGCTGTTCGAGGCCGCGTACTACTCGGAAATCATCCGCGCGGGCATCCAGAGCGTGTCGCGCGGGCAGATGTTCGCGGCGCAGGCGCTGGGCATGACCTATGGCCAGTCGATGCGGCTGGTGATCCTGCCGCAGGCGTTCCGCAACATGGTGCCGCTGCTGCTGACCCAGGGCATCATCCTGTTCCAGGATACGTCGCTGGTCTACGTCAGCGCGCTGGCCGACTTCTTCGGCCAGGCCTACGGCATCGGCGAACGTGACGGCCGCATCGTCGAGATGCTGCTGTTCGCCGGCGTGGTGTACTTCGTTATCTGCTTCTCCGCTTCGCTGCTGGTCAAGCGTTACCAGAAAAAGGTGGCTGTATGATCGAAATCAACAATGTCTCCAAGTGGTACGGCGCCTTCCAGGTGCTGACCGACTGCACCACCAAGGTCGCCAAGGGTGAAGTGGTGGTGGTATGCGGCCCGTCCGGGTCGGGAAAGTCCACGCTGATCAAGACCGTCAACGCGCTTGAGCCGTTCCAGAAGGGCGATATCCTGGTCGACGGCACCTCGGTGGGCAATCCCAAGACCAACCTGCCCAAGCTGCGCTCGCGCGTGGGCATGGTGTTCCAGAACTTCGAGCTGTTCCCGCACCTGTCGATCACCGAGAACCTGACCATCGCGCAGATGAAGGTGCTCGGCCGCTCCAAGGACGAGGCGATGGCCAAGGGCCTGAAGTACCTGGACCGCGTGGGCCTGAAGAGCCAGGCGGAGAAGTACCCCGGCCAGCTGTCGGGCGGCCAGCAGCAGCGCGTGGCGATCGCCCGTGCGCTGTCGATGGACCCGATCTGCATGCTGTTCGACGAGCCGACTTCGGCGCTGGACCCGGAGATGGTCAACGAAGTGCTGGACGTGATGGTGCAGCTGGCGCAGGAAGGCATGACCATGATGTGCGTGACCCACGAAATGGGCTTCGCGCGCAAGGTGGCCAACCGCGTGATCTTCATGGACCAGGGCAAGATCGTCGAGGACTGCGAGAAGGAGGAGTTCTTCGGCAATATCGAACACCGCTCCGAGCGCGCCAGGCAGTTCCTGTCGAAGATCCTGCATCATTGACCGGCCTGGCAGGGCAAGCAGAAAGGGACGCCTCGGCGTCCCTTTTTTCGTTCCCGATGGCTCAGGTGCAGGCCGTGTTGGCCGCGTTCTTCGCCTGCACTTCAGGCGGGATCGGCACCGTCAGCGTCATGGTCGGGTGCCCGTCCTCGAACATGATCAGCTCGCCCGGGGCGAAGCGGGTCCAGGTCTCGTTGTCGGTCAGCGGCTGGGTGGCGATCACCGCCACGCGGTCGTCCGGTGTGGTGACCTGGGCGAAGTCGATCGACAGGTCGGCGTCGATCAGGTGCGCGGTCGAGAACGGCCACTGCCGCACGATGTAGTACAGGTGCGTGGAGCAGTGCGCGAACTGGGCCTGGCCGTTGCACAGCAGGTAGTTGAACACGCCATGCAGCGTGATCTCGCGGGTGATGTCGGCCAGCGCATGGCACAGCTCGTTCAGCGGCGGCTGCGAACCCGGGAAGCGCTTGCGCAGGCCCTGCATCAGCGTGCAGAAGGCCAGTTCGCTGTCGGTATCGCCCACTGGCTGGTAGACGCCGGACAGGAACGGGGTGAAGCCCTTCAGGTCGCCGTTATGGGCAAAGATCCAGTGGCGACCCCACAGCTCGCGCATGAAGGGGTGGCAGTTCTCCAGCAGCACGGTGCCCTGCGTGGCCTTGCGGATATGCGAGATGACGTTCTTGGACTTGATCGGGTAACGCTTGATCAGGTCTGCCACCGGCGAGGTGCCGGCGGACTGGTTGTCGATAAACAGGCGGCAGGCCTTGTCCTCGAAGAAGGCCACACCGAAGCCGTCGGCGTGATGGTCGGTCAGGCCACCACGCGCGGCAAAGCCGGTGAAGGAGAACGTCACGTCGGTCGGCGTGGCGCAGTTCATGCCTAGCAGCTGGCACATATCGGGGCACCGGTCGGCAGCGGGCTGCCGCTTTGCAATAGAATGCAGACATTATCCCGCGCACCCGGGCCGCTGCCAAGCAGCGTCGGCCGGCCGCGCGCGGCGACCGGCCATCCTGCACGTATCTCCCCAATAACCATGCGCCAATACAAGATCGCCGTGATTCCCGGAGACGGAATCGGCACGGAAGTCATGCCCGAGGGCATCCGCGTGATGGACGCCGCGGCGCGGCGCTTCGGCATCGACTTCCAGTGGGACCACTTCGACTTTTCCAGCTGCGACTACTACGCCCGCCACGGCAAGATGCTGCCGGACGACTGGTTCGACACGCTGGTCAAGTACGACGCCATCTACTTCGGCGCGGTGGGCTGGCCTGATGCCGTGCCTGACCACGTCTCGCTGTGGGGTTCGCTGCTGCAGTTCCGGCGCTCGTTCGACCAGTACGTGAACCTGCGCCCGGTGCGGCTGATGCCCGGCATCAGGAGCCCGCTGGCCGGCCGCCAGCCTGGCGATATCGACTTTTATGTGGTGCGCGAGAACACCGAGGGTGAATACTCCAGCATCGGCGGGCGCATGTTCCCGGGCACCGAGCGCGAGATCGTGGTGCAGGAAACCGTGATGAGCCGCACCGGCGTCGACCGCATCCTGAAGTTTGCCTTCGAGTTGGCACAGAAGCGGCCGAAGAAGCACCTGACGTCGGCGACCAAGTCCAATGGCATCTCGATCACCATGCCGTACTGGGACGAGCGCGTCGAGGCGATGGCGGCCAGCTACCCCGGCATCAAGGTCGACAAGTACCACATCGACATCCTGACCGCGCATTTCGTCCAGCATCCGGACTGGTTCGACGTTGTGGTGGCCAGCAACCTGTTCGGCGACATCCTGTCCGACCTGGGCCCGGCTTGCACCGGCACCATCGGCATCGCGCCGTCGGGCAATATCAACCCCGACCGCACCTTTCCCAGCCTGTTCGAGCCGGTGCACGGCTCGGCCCCGGATATTGCCGGGCGCGGCGTGGCCAACCCGATCGGCCAGATCTGGTGCGGCGCCATGATGCTGGAGCACCTGGGCCATGAAGCAGCCGGCACCGCCGTACTGGGCGCGATCGAAAAGGTGCTGGCCGCGGGCCCCGAACACGCGCCGCTGACGCGCGACATCGGCGGCAAGGCCGGCACTGCCGACCTGGGCCTGGCTATCGCGGAGGCGCTGTGAGCGCGGCGGTCGCGGGCGATCCCCGCGCCTTGCTGCTGGACAGCTTCCACGCGGCGGTGGCGGCGGCCGATCCGCTGCAGATCGTGGCGCAGCACCTGCCACCCCCGCACGCGGGCGGCCGCACGCTGGTGGTGGGCGCGGGCAAGGCCGCGGCGTCGATGGCCGCGGCGGTCGAGCGTGCCTACGCTGGCAAGGCCACGCTGGAGGGGCTGGTGGTCACGCGCTACGCCCACGGGCTGCCGACCGACCATATCCGCGTGATCGAGGCCGGCCATCCGGTGCCCGACGAGGCCGGCGAGCAGGCCGCCGCCGATATCCTGGCCAGCGTGCAGTCGCTGACGCCGCAGGACCGGCTGCTGGTGCTGGTGTCAGGCGGCGGCTCCAGCCTGCTGTCGCTGCCGGCCGAAGGCATCCCGATGGCTGACCTGAAGGCCGCCACTCGGGAACTGCTGCGCTGTGGCGCACCGATCACCGAGATGAATATCGTGCGCAAGCATGTCTCGCGCATCCAGGGCGGGCGGCTGGCGCAGGCAAGCCGTGCGCCGGTGACCACGCTGATCGTCTCGGACGTGGCCGGCGACGATCCCAGTGCGATCGCCTCGGGCCCGACCGTGGCCGACCCGAGCACCTTTGCCGATGCGCTGGAGATCCTGCGCCGCTGGGGCGCGCAGGTGCCGGCCAGCGTGCAGGCACACCTGGAGTGCGGCGCCCGCGGCGACGTGCCGGAGACGCCCAAGCCGGGCGATGCACTGTTCGCCCGGGTCGACCACCGCATGATCGCCACTGCACATGGCAGCCTGCAGGCGGCCGCGGCGCTGTTCCGCGAACGCGGCATCACCCCGGTGGTGCTGGGCGATACCGTGACCGGCGAAGCGCGCGAAGTGGCCCGCGTCTACGCCGCGCTGGTGCGCGAGATTCGCGCGTACAATGCGCCGTTTGCCGCGCCCGTGGCGCTGATTTCCGGAGGTGAGTGCACGGTCACTTTGCCTGCCGGCGGTGGCGCCACGAAGGCACGGGGCGGGCGTTGCTCCGAATTCCTGCTGTCGCTGGCGGTCGAGCTTGACGGCATGCCCGGCGTGCATGCGATCGCGGCCGACACCGACGGCATCGACGGTTCGGAAGACAATGCCGGTGCGCTGGCCGATCCGACCACGCTGGCGCGCGCCGCGGCCGCCGGCCTGCCGGGACTGCGCCAGCTGGACGGGCACGACGCCTGGGGCCTGTTCGATGCCATCGGCGACCTGGTAGTCACCGGCCCGACGCGCACCAATGTGAACGACTACCGCGCCATCCTGATTCTCTGATTTCGACGAACGCCAGCCGCCGCCGCGGCAGGCCCAAGCTAGCCATGACCCAGAAGCTCACCATCACCCGCCCGGACGACTGGCACCTGCACCTGCGCGACGGCGCGGCCCTGGCCGCCGTGCTGCCCGACACCGCGCGCCAGTTCGCCCGCGCCATCATCATGCCCAACCTGAAGCCGCCCGTGACCACGGTGGCGCAGGCGCAGGCCTACCGTGCCCGCATCCTGGCGGCGCTGCCGGCCGGCCTGCAGTTCGAGCCGCTGATGACGCTGTACCTGACCGACAACACCACGGCCGAAGAGATCGCCGCGGCCAAGGCCAGCGGCTTTGTGCACGGCGTCAAGCTGTACCCGGCCGGCGCCACCACCAACAGCGACGCCGGCGTGACCGATATCCGCCGCTGCTACCCGGCGCTGGAAGCGATGCAGCGCGCGGGCCTGCCGCTGCTGGTGCATGGCGAGGTGACCGACCCCAGCATCGACATCTTCGATCGCGAAGCCGTCTTTATCGACCGCGTGATGACGCCGCTGCGCCGCGACATGCCCGAGCTGAAGGTGGTGTTCGAGCACATCACCACCAAGGATGCGGCCGAATACGTGCGCGACGCCAGCGGCCCGGTCGGCGCCACCATCACCGCGCACCACCTGCTCTACAACCGCAACGCCATCTTCACCGGCGGCATCCGCCCGCACTATTACTGCCTGCCGGTGCTCAAGCGCGAGACCCATCGCGAGGCCCTGGTGGCGGCCGCGGTCTCGGGCAGCCCGCGCTTTTTCCTGGGCACCGACAGCGCGCCGCACGCGCGCGGGCTGAAGGAGCACGCCTGCGGCTGCGCCGGCTGCTATACCGCGCTGCACGCGATGGAGCTGTATGCCGAGGCCTTCGACGCCGCCGGCGCGCTGGACAAGCTGGAAGCCTTTGCCAGCTTCAACGGCCCGGCCTTCTACGGCCTGCCGCGCAACACCGGCACGCTGACGTTGGAGCGCGAGGACTGGGAACTGCCGGCCGAGCTGCCCTATGGCGACACCACGCTGGTGCCGCTGCGCGGCGGCGAGACGCTGCGCTGGAAGGCCCGCTAAACCCTGCTGCGGCCTTGCCCATGCAGGCGCAAGCGGGCGACGAGCCCTTCGTCGCCGCGCTGGCCGGGATCGACTGGTCCCGGCCGTGGTTCCAGCTGTTTGCTGCGCAGGGTGCCGCGCTCGCTGCGGCGGTGCAGGGCGGCGCCGATCTGCGCGCGCTGCTAAGTGCGCATGCAGCCCAACTCCGCCTGTGCAATGCCCGCGGCCTGCCGCTGCGTTTCATTGCCCAGCATGCCTTGCCGGAAGGCAGCGCCTATGAGGCGCATATCCATGCCACCGGCGAGATCCCGACCCGCGACAATCTCCACGATTTCTTCAACGCGCTGACCTGGCTGCATTTCCCGCAAGCCAAGCGCGTGCTCAACCAGATCCAGGCCGAGGTCATTGCGCGCGAAGGCGTGCAGACCACGCGCGGCAGCGTGCGCGATGCGGCGACCCTGTTCGACGAAAATGCGGTGCTGTTTGTCAGCACCGACCAGGACCTGGCGGATGCGCTCAAGGGGTTTGCGTGGCAGCGGCTGCTGGTCGAATCCAGGCCGGCGTGGGGCAGGGCCTGCACGGTGGTGCCGTTCGGCCATGCGCTACTCGAAAAACTGGTGCAGCCGTACAAGTCGGTCACTGCCCATGCATGGGTGCTGCCGCTGGCGCCGCAGCAGGCGGCAGGCCCGTGGCTGGACGTCATGCTGGCGCAATCCCTTGCCGCTGCGGCCCAGGCTGGCGCGCTGCGCGGCGGGCGCAGTTTTGCGCCGCTGCCGGTGATGGGTATTCCGGGCTGGTGCGACGATAACGCCGAACCTGGCTTCTACGCCGATACCTCTGTGTTCCGCCCAGGACGGCGCGCCGGCTGAAGGCGCCGCCAATCGGTGTTAGACTGCGGGCCGCAAAGCAGGCCAGGCAACCGCTGCCTGCACCGCAAGGTGCAGGGGGAGGAAAGTCCGGACTCCACAGGGCAGGGTGTTGGCTAACAGCCATCCACGGCAACGTGCGGAATAGGGCCACAGAGACGAGTCTTGCCGCCGGGTTCGCCCGGCGGGAAGGGTGAAACGCGGTAACCTCCACCTGGAGCAATCCCAAATAGGCAGGCGATGAAGCGGCCCGCTGAGTCTGCGGGTAGGGAGCTGGAGCCGGCTGGTAACAGCCGGCCTAGAGGAATGGTTGTCACGCACCGTTTGCCGCAAGGCGGGCGGGGCGCACAGAATCCGGCTTATCGGCCTGCTTTGCTTCTTCTTCCGGCATGACCCGGCGCCACCACGGCGTACCGGGTCTGCATCTTCCTTTCAGGCTTCGACGATTTCCATCGTGTGCGTGATCTCGGCCGTCTTGGCCAGCATGATCGACGCCGAGCAGTACTTTTCGTGCGACAGCTTGATGGCACGCTCGACCGTGGCGGGGTTGAGATTCTTGCCGGTCACCACAAAATGGAAGTTGATGCGGGTGAAGACTTTGGGGTCCTCGCCGGCGCGCTCGGCCTGCAGCTGCACGCTGCAGCCGGAAACGTCCTGGCGGCCGCGCTTGAGGATCAGCACCACGTCATAGGCGGTGCAGCCGCCGGTGCCGAGCAGCACCATCTCCATCGGCCGCGGTGCCAGGTTATGGCCGCCGCCGTCGGGCGCACCGTCCATCGCCACGATATGGCCGCTGCCGGTCTGGGCCACGAAGCTCATGCCGTCGGCACCCATCCATGTCACTTTGCATTCCATTTTGTTCGTTCCTGTCGTTTATATTGTGTGCTTCCGATCACAGACGCATGATCTCGAATCTTGCAATTCTCAGTATATGGCATCGCCCAGCTTGGGTTGCTGACGCCCAAATCCCTATGAAATCTGAGGGTTTCCTCTAGTATGACAGCTCAATGACATGCCTTGATTTTTCGTAAATCATTGATTTTTAATAGAAATACCCTGTCTGGTGCGTCACGTTTTTCTTTCCGCAATACGAAATTGCATTTCGCAGTACAAATTTTCCTTGCACTGGGGAAAACCCCATGTATAATTTGAATCATTGAACGACGGCACTGACAGCGCGCCAGAGTGCGAAAGCGAAGCCCCAGGGCAAGCCGCACCGCCCGCCAGTCCCTCCGTCGATCTCCCAGTGTCTCCTCCACCCTCCTCCTTTGGTGGATTCAAACCCAAGCTCAACCGCTTGGGTTTTTTTTCGCCCCTGCGTTCTGGCGCGCTAAGCACTGAAAAGCGCGCGACGCTGCCCTGGTTTGGGCCCGCGATGGCGGCGACCTTGACGAAAAGGTCAGTCTTTGCTTGTGCGGTTCCGGTAGCCGCCAGTATAATGGAAGGCTTTCCGTCATACCCGCGGAAGAAAGAGCAGGATCAGGCCAGCCCTCACGGGCCAGCCACAAGACTTGCAGGGGCGAGTACAAGCCTTCGCGAGTCGGATTTCGGGTACGAACTAATAGTCAGGAAAAATCATGAAGACCTTTTCCGCCAAGCCTCATGAGGTAAAGCGCGACTGGTACGTGATTGACGCGACGGACAAAGTCCTCGGCCGTGTCGCCAGCGAAGTGGCACGCCGTCTGCGCGGCAAGCACAAGCCGGAATTCACTCCGCACGTCGACACGGGTGATTACATCATCATCGTCAATGCAGCCAAGCTGCGTGTCACGGGTACCAAGGAAACGGACAAGAAGTACTATCGCCATTCGGGCTACCCGGGCGGTATCTACGAAACGACGTTCGGCAAGATGCAGCAGCGTTTCCCGGGCCGTGCCCTGGAAAAGGCTGTCAAGGGCATGCTGCCGAAGGGTCCGCTGGGCTACGCGATGATCAAGAAGCTGAAGGTTTACGCCGAAGCCGAGCATCCGCATGAAGCGCAGCAGCCCAAGGCGCTGGAAATCTAAGGAGGCCAATCCATGATCGGTAACTGGAATTACGGTACTGGCCGCCGCAAGAGCGCTGTGGCTCGTGTCTTCATCAAGTCGGGCAAGGGCGATATCATCGTCAACGGCAAGCCCATCAAAGAGTATTTCGCTCGCGAAACCTCGCTGATGATCGTGCGCCAGCCCCTGGAACTGACCGCTCACGCTGAAACGTTCGACATCAAGGTCAACGTGACCGGCGGTGGCGAAACCGGCCAGGCCGGCGCAGTGCGCCACGGCATCACCCGCGCCCTGATCGACTACGATGCGACCCTGAAGTCGGCCCTGTCGAAGGCTGGCTACGTCACGCGCGATGCACGTGAAGTCGAGCGTAAGAAGGTCGGCTTCCACAAGGCGCGTCGTCGCAAGCAGTTCTCGAAGCGCTGATGCGTTTTCGCAGGTCCGGTACTGCCGGATCTTGCGAGACCAAAGAAACCGCACGCTGGCCGTGCGGTTTTTTTTCGCCTGCAGGGTACGGAAATACTCTGGCCTGCCGAAAAAGCGATTGGGCAGCCATACTTTTGTGGGGTATGGGCTGCGCGCGGCTACAATCACGCCCTGTCGCCATCGGCAAGTGCTGCTTGCCGGCGCGAATGCGCCACGGCCGGAGGGTTCGGCACGAACGAGAGAGGAGTGAGAGTGATGCTGTTTTCGAAAAAGAAGGGCCTTTCGATCGATACTCTGATCGGCGAAGACACCGCCGTCGACGGCGACCTGGTATTTGCGGGCGGCCTGCGCCTGGACGGCCGCGTGCGCGGCAACGTCACTGCGGCGCCGGGCAAGCCGAGCATGCTGGTGGTCAGCGAAAAAGGCATGGTCGAGGGCGAGATCAGCGTCGGCCACCTGGTGCTCAACGGCACCGTCAAGGGCCCGGTGCAGGCCACCGACCTGCTCGAACTGCAGCCGCATGCCCGCGTGCTGGGCGACGTGCGCTATGCGGCGCTGGAAATGCACCAGGGCGCGCTGGTCGAAGGCCGCCTGATGCCGCTGGTGCAAGGCGAGATCAAGGCGCTGCCGAACCTGGTCGAGGCGGCGCCGGCGGTCGAAGTGACGGAAGCGGCGGACGAGGCTGCTGTCACGGACCGCGCAACGCCCGCTGCCGACACCCAACCCACTGAAAAGGCCGCCTGAGCGGCACCCGCCATGCCGGGAACCCCTTGAAAACACAGGGTTTCGGCACGATCTTTCAGTAGCGCTTAGAATACAGGCGTATCTAAACAGGAGAACCCCCCATGAACGCAGTCGCAGAGGCACCCGTTACCGAGGACGTGCCGGCACCGTTCGTCTTTACCGACAGCGCCGCCGACAAGGTCAAGCAGTTGATCGAGGAAGAGGGCAATGCCGAACTGAAACTGCGCGTGTTCGTGCAGGGCGGCGGCTGCTCCGGCTTCCAGTATGGCTTCACCTTCGATGAGGAAGTCAACGAAGACGACACCACCATGGTCAAGAACGGCGTCACCCTGCTGATCGACTCGATGAGCTACCAGTACCTGGTCGGCGCCGAGATCGACTACAAGGAAGACATCAACGGCGCGCAGTTCGTGATCAAGAACCCGAATGCCTCGACCACCTGCGGTTGCGGCTCGTCGTTCTCGGTCTGACCGGCACCGGCCCAGAAAAAAAACGCACCTTCGGGTGCGTTTTTTCTTTTCCGCGATGGCTTACCGCGCGGCGCGCCAGACCACGGGAAACCAGTCTTCGCGCATGCGCTCGCCGGTCTGCTGATCGATGCCGGGAAAGGGCGGTGAGGTGCGCCCGGGCCGCTGCATGAAGCGCACGTCGTCGCCCAGGAAGCGCGCCGAGAACGCTCGCCGGCGCCCGCTGCCGGTATTGCCGGCAGCGCCATGCACGGTACGGAAGTCGAACACCACGGCATCGCCTGGCTCCAGTTCCGGTGCGAGCAGGGTGTAGCTGCCGTCTTCCACGTCCGGCATCTCCATGAAGGCGTCGTTACCTCCATAGAAGTTCTCGTTGCTGGCCCAGCGCTTGGGCCGCACCAGCCGCGCCCAGCGGTGCGAGCCGGCCACCACGCGCAGGGTATTGGCCTGCGTCACCGGGTCCAGCGGGATCCAGTAGCTCGCGGTCTGGGTGCCGTCGACACAGTAGTAGGGCAGGTCCTGGTGCCACGGCGTGGGCTTGGCCGTGCCGGGCTCCTTGACCAGGATGTGTTCGTGGAACACCTGCACCGCCTGCGACTGCATGATGCGCCCGGCAATGGCAGCCGCCGGCGACTGGCGGATAAAGTCATCGAACGGCGTAATGCGCTGCCAGTTGCAGTAGTCCTCGAAGAAGCGCCCGCTTTCGCCGGGCCGTACGTTCTCGATGGCGAAGGGGCCCGGCTCGGCCAGGTTCTGCGCAAAGCCGTCGCGCAGCCGTTCGACCCAGTCGGTGAAAGCGCCGCGCAGCACCAGCACGCCGTCGCGCTGGTAGGTGTCGATGTGTTCCTGGGTGATGTTCATGGCGATATTGTGTGGGGGCGATGTGCCCAGTATCCCCATGCATTGGGGATAGGAAAAGCATATATTTCCTATGTTGCGATATAGGAAATCATGATCCCCTTCTCTTTCCGCCAGCTCGAATACTTTGTCGCCGCAGCCGAGCACGGCAGCATCAGCGCGGCGGCTCGCGCGCGCCATGTGTCGCAGCCGTCTGTCTCCACCGCGATCGCGCAGCTGGAAGACACTCTGGGCGAGCCTCTCTTCAGGCGCCAGGTCAGCCGTGGGTTGTCGCTGACGCCCGCCGGTCAGCGCCTGCTGGGGCGGGCACGAGACATCCTTGCGCTGGCGGCCGGCCTCACCGTGGACGACGCCACCGGCCGGGGGTTGACCGGCCAGCTCTCGCTGACCTGCTTCCAGGACCTCGGGCCGTACTTTGTGCCACGTCTGCTGGCGGGGCTGCGCCGGCACCATCCGGGCATCTCGGTGACCTTGTTCGAGGCCGACCTGGCGACCGTCCACCGCACGCTGCAGGCGGGCAAGGCCGAACTGGCGCTGACCTATGAACTGGGGCTCGATGCCCGCACCGAGCGCCGCACGCTTGCGGAACTGGCACCCTATGCGCTGCTGCCCGCCGGCCATCCGCTGGCAAGCGGCACCGATGTGAGCCTGGCCGACCTGGCCGGCGAACGGCTGATCCTCGAGGACATCCCGCAGACGCGCGAGTACTTCCTGTCGCTGTTCTGGGCGCATGGCCTGCACCCGGTGCTGCACCAGTACACGCAGACCTTCGAGATGCAGCGCGGACTGGTGGCGCACGGCTATGGCGTGGCGCTGTCGTGCACGCGCCCGGCCGGCGACCACAGCTACGACGGCGTGCCGATCGCGTGCCTGCCGCTGCGCGAGCCGGTGACGCCGCAGCGCGTGGTGCTGGCGCGCTCGCCGGCCATGCGGGCCTCGCCACTGGCACAAGCGTTCATGGATTGGGTGGAGGCGGGCGGCGCGATGCGCCTGCCTTAGCGCGGATAGATCGCGCCCAGCACGCGCGGCCCGGCGGCGCCGGTCACGGTGGGCACGTTGCCGGGCAGGCGCAGCAGGCACTGGCGTGCCAGCCAGGCAAAGGCGATGGCTTCGACCTGCGACACCGGCACGCCGTAGTCATCCGAGGTCTCGATGGCCACGCCGGGCAATGCCTGCGTCAGTCGTGCCATCACGAACGCATTGCGGGCGCCGCCGCCGCAGACGATCAGGCGGCGCGCATCAGGCGCATGGGTGCGCATGTCGCGCGCGATGGCCTCGGCAGTCAGCGCGGCCAGTGTCGCCTGCACATCGGCAGGCGCGAGGTGTTGGAACGAGGCGAGACGGGCTTCGAGCCAGCCAGGATGGAACAGGTCGCGCCCGGTGCTCTTGGGCGGTGCTGCGCTGAAGTAGGGCTCGGCCAGGCACTGCGCCAGCAGCGCGGCGTCGACCCGCCCGCTGGCGGCCCAGTCGCCGTTGCTGTCGAAGGGAAGCCCGCGGTGGCGGCCGACCCAGTAGTCGAGCAGCGCATTGCCCGGGCCGCAGTCAAAGCCGCTGACGGCGCCGCCCGCCGCGGGCAGGATGCTGATATTGGAGATGCCGCCGATATTGCAGGCAACGCGGGTTTCGGCGTCGCTGCCGAACAGCGCATGGTGCAGCGCCGGCACCAGCGGCGCGCCCTGGCCACCGGCGGCGAGGTCGCGGCTGCGGAAGTCCGCCACCACGTCGATGCCGGCGAGCTCGGCCAGATGCGCCGGATGCTGGCTTTGGCGGGTGTAGCCGATGCCGTCGTACAGGCCCGGCCGGTGGCGGATAGTCTGGCCGTGGGCGCCGATGGCGGCCACCGCGGCCGCGTCGACCTGGGCCTCGCTCAGCAGTGCCGCCACGCAGTCGGCGTAGACCTGCGCCAGTGCATTGGCTGCCAGCGCCTCGCGATGGATCTCGTCCTCGCCCGGCTGCTGCAGGGCAGAGAATGCCGCGCGCAGCGTGTCGGGGAAAGGCCGGCTGGCGGCCGCCAGCACGGCGGGCCGCGCGCCGCTGAAATCCACCAGCACTGCGTCGGCACCGTCCATGCTGGTGCCGGACATGATGCCGATATAGCGTTCGCTGCCAGGCACGGGCTGGGTCACGATGGGCGCGGTCAGTTGGAGGCGGTCAGCACGTTGTAGGTGCGCAGCGCATTGATGCGGCTGAGCAGCCCGCTGGTGTAGGTCAGGAATTCCTGGCGCGACTTGCCGGTCAGCGTCGGCGATTCCATCAGCGTGATGGTCAGCGGGTTCTGCGGCACGTCGTTGAAGCGGAACTCATAGTGCAGGTGCGGGCCGGTGGCCCAGCCGGTCGAGCCGACATAGCCGATCAGCTGGCCCTGGCGCACCGGCTGGCCCTGGCGCATGCCGGCAAAGCCGGACAGGTGCGCGTAGTAGGTCGAGTAGCCGTTGGCGTGGTTCAGGATGACGATATTGCCGTAGCCGTTCTGCTGGCCCACGAACTCGACCACGCCGTCGCCGGTGGCCAGCACCTTGGTGCCGGTCGGGGCGGCGAAGTCCACGCCCTTGTGCTGCGCCCAGTCATGATGCAGCGGATGCTCGCGGCCGCCGAAGCCCGACGACACGCGCGAGAATTCCACCGGCGAACGCAGGAACGGCCGCTTCATGCTGCGCCCGTCGAAGGTGTAGTAGGCGCCGCCGTCCTTGCTGTCTTCGGGCGCGAACCACAGCGCCTGGTGCAGCTGGTTGCGGTTGATCAGCTCCAGTGCGACCACGCGGCCGTTGCGCACGAAGGTGCCGTCGCGGAAGCCCGCTTCGTAGATGATGCGGAAGCGGTCGCCGCTGGCGATGTCGTGGTGGAAGTCGATCACGCCGGAGAAGATCGACAGCATCTGCTGCACGACTTCGTCGGGCACGTTGGCCGCGTCCATGGCCTTGAAGAAACCGCCCGCGGAAATCGCGCCCGAGGCCATCTCATAGTGCACGTCATTGTCGACGCGCTGCACCTTGGCCTTGTAGGTGGCGGCGGTGTTGTCGCTGGCCGCGCGCACGCGTTCGATCACCAGCTCGCGCGAGGCGGCTGCGTCGCCGCCCAGGTTGGCCTGCAGCGACACCAGCGTGTTGCTTTCGTCGATCTCCGCCTGCACCGCCTGGCCGGGGTTCAGGTTGAACAGGCCGCGCGCGGTCGGGTTCTTGACGATGAACGCCTGCGCGTCGGCATCGTCCACGCCCAGCCGCTTGAGCAGGCTGGCGATGGTGTCGCCGCGCTGCATGCGTTCTTCGCGCACGTAGACGGCCTGGCTGTCGGTAAGCTGTTCAAGTTGCTCGCGCACGTCGGGCATGCGCAGCGCCTGCTGCGTGCGCGGTGCGAGCGGATCGTCAAAGGCGCTGCGCGGCGCAACGCCCATCGCCGCGGCCATGCCGAGCGTGAAGATTGCGCCCACCGAGGCCGTCAGTTGTTTGCGCCGCCGCGCGTGCTGGGGGTTGGTCGGATCGACAAGAACCACCAGCTCACGCGCGAAAACTTCGCGGAGTCTGGACCACATCACGTAAAATTCAACCTTGGTCTGAGCACCGCTGCCGGGGACGATGTGTCTCGTCTGCCTTCCTCCCCCGAGGTGCGGCGCGGGCTCTTCACTGTTATTTGGCCGCCTGCATTGCTGCATAAAGTGGCGGGTGGCGCACTGGAAAGGCTTCCGTAGGCGCCGGGAATCGTGGATTATACCAAAATCCGGCCCTGGCGGCTGTCAGGAAATTTCCTAAAATTTCAAGTATTTCAAAGACTTACGTCATGACTGAAGTTGCCACGGGCCCCACGGCCAAATACCCCCTGACGCCGTCGGTGATGCAGGCCCTGGAAGTCTCCAAGCGAGGCTGCGACGAACTGCTGATCGAATCCGAATGGGCGCAGAAGCTGGCGCGCAGCGAGGCCACCGGCGTGCCGCTGCGCATCAAGCTGGGCCTGGATCCGACCGCGCCCGACATCCATATCGGCCATACCGTGGTGCTGAACAAGCTGCGCCAGCTGCAGGACCTCGGCCACCAGGTGATCTTCCTGATCGGCGACTTCACCTCGACCATCGGCGATCCGTCGGGCCGCAACAGCACGCGCCCGCCGCTCACGCGCGAGCAGATCGAGGCCAACGCCCAGACCTACTACCGCCAGGCCAGCCTGGTGCTGGACCCGGCCCGCACCGAGATCCGCTACAACAGCGAGTGGTGCGATCCGCTGGGCGCGCGCGGCATGATCCAGCTGGCGGCCAAGTACACCGTGGCGCGCATGATGGAGCGCGACGACTTCACCAAGCGCTTCCGCTCCGGGATTCCAATCTCCGTGCATGAGTTCCTGTACCCGCTGATGCAGGGCTATGACTCGGTCGCGCTCAAGTCAGACCTGGAGCTCGGCGGCACCGACCAGAAGTTCAACCTGCTGGTCGGGCGCGAGCTGCAGAAGGAATACGGCCAGGAGCCGCAGTGCATCCTGACCATGCCGCTGCTGGTGGGCCTGGACGGCGTCGAGAAGATGTCCAAGTCCAAGGGCAACTACGTCGGCGTGACCGAAGCGCCCAACGAGATGTTCGGCAAGCTGATGAGCATCTCGGACGACCTGATGTGGCAGTACTACACGCTGCTGTCGTTCCGCCCGCTGGCCGAGATCGAGCTGATGAAGCAGGAAATCGCGCTGGGCCGCAATCCGCGCGACTGCAAGGTGCTGCTGGCGCAGGAAATCGTGGCGCGCTTCCACAGCCAGGCCGATGCCGAGAAGGCGCTGGAAGACTTCAACCACCGCGCCCGCGGCGGCGTGCCGGACGATATCCCGGCAGTGAGCCTGACTGGCGCGCCGCTGGGCATCGCGCAGCTGCTCAAGCAGGCCAACCTGGTGCCGTCCACCTCGGAAGCCAACCGCAATATCGAGCAGGGCGGCGTCAAGATCGACGGCGCCACGGTCAGCGACAAGGCCACCAGGGTGGCAGCGGGCACCTATGTCGTGCAGGTGGGCAAGCGCCGTTTCGCGCGCGTGACGCTGGCCTGAGGCGGCCGGGATGATCGCGCTGATCCAGCGGGTGGCCCAGGCCCGCGTCACGGTCGAAGGCCGCACCACCGGTGAAATCGGCGCCGGCCTGCTGGCGCTGGTCTGCGCCGAGCGCGGCGACACCGAGGCGCAGGCCGAGCGGCTGCTGGCCAAGATGCTGTCGTACCGGGTGTTTTCCGATGCTGCCGGCAAGATGAACCTGCCGGTTCAGAACATGGACGGCAACGGCAACGCCGGCGGGCTGCTGGTGGTGTCGCAGTTCACGCTGGCGGCCGATACCAACAGCGGCACGCGGCCGAGTTTCACGCCCGCTGCCTCGCCCGAGGACGGCCGGCGCCTGTACGAGCATTTCGTGGCGCAGGCGCGCGCCGCCCATCCGCAGGTGCAGACAGGCGAGTTCGGCGCGATGATGCAGGTCAGCCTGGTCAACGACGGCCCGGTCACCTTCTGGCTGCGGGTGCCGCCGGCCTGAACAGATTCCAAGCTGCCGCGCCCCGGCGCGGTACCAAGACAGGAGAGACAAATGAAACTCTGGAGCAAGTCCTTCAACGACAACGCGCCGATTCCCGGCGAGTTCGCCTTCTGCGTGCCCGACGCCGCCGCCCACGTGGCCCTGTCGAATAACCGCAATCCCGACCTGCGCTGGGAAGACGCCCCGGCCGAGACGCGCTCGTTCGTGCTGATCTGCCACGACCGCGACGTGCCCAGCAAGGGCGACGACGTCAACCAGGAAGGCCGCGAAGTGCCGGCCGCGCTGCCGCGCGTTGACTTCTTCCACTGGGTGCTGGTCGACATCCCGCCGGGCCTGACCTCGATCGCGGCGGGCTCGCACAGCGACGGCGTGATCGCGCGCGGCAAGCCGGGCCCCGAAGCCACCGGCGGCACCGCCACCGCGGGCGGCCTGCGCCACGGCATCAACGACTACACCGGCTGGTTCGCCGGCGATGCCGACATGAAGGGCGACTACTACGGCTATGACGGCCCGTGCCCCCCGTGGAACGACACGCTGCTGCACCACTACGTGTTCACGCTGTATGCGCTGGACATCGACCGGCTGCCGCTCGATGGCACCTTCACCGGCGCGCAGGTGCGCGAGGCGATCCAGGGCCATGTGCTGGCGCAGGCCAGCCTCACCGGCACTTATACGCTGAACCCTAATCTGGCGAAATAACGTCTGGCCGGGGGCGCCCGCCGCGGGGCGCCGGCCTCAAAGGAAATCCCGAAGGAAACGGCATGTCGCAAAGCCCCGGGCCGCATTCGCTGGCCTATACCCACCTGATCGTGATCCGCCACGGCGAAACGGCCTGGAACCGGGAGCGCCGGCTGCAGGGCCAGCTCGACATTCCCCTGAACGAGACCGGCCGCGCCCAGGCGCGCGCGCTGGCCACGGCGCTGGCGGGCGAGCCGATCGATGCGGTCTATGCCAGCGACCTGTCGCGTGCGATGGAAACCGCTGCGCCGCTGGCCGAGGTGCTCGGGCTGCAGGTGCGCCCCGATGCGCGCCTGCGCGAGCGCAGCTACGGCACGCTGCAGGGTAAGACCTACGCCGAAGTAGCCGAGCACCTGCCCGAGGATTTCGCCCGCTGGCAGGCGCGCGTGCCGGACTACGCGCCGCCTGAAGGCGAGTCGCTGCTGGGCTTCCATGAGCGCGCGGTCGAGGTGGTGCTGGCGCTGTCGCGCCGGCACCCCGGCGAGCGCATCGCGCTGGTGGCGCACGGTGGCGTGCTTGACTGCCTGTACCGCGAGGCCACCGGCATGACGCTGGAAGCACCGCGCCAGCATGAACTGCTCAATGCCAGCGTCAACCGGCTACGCAGCGACAGCAGCCACCTGACGCTGGCGCAGTGGGGCGATGTCAGCCACCTTGAAAACCTGGCGCTGGACGAGGTGGACCGGCGCGTGCCTTAGCGCTACACGCGGACGCGGAACGGGGTGAAGTCGGTATTGCGGTCGAAATAATCCTCGTTCTCGGCCCGCTTCAGGAACCCGACCACCTTGTACGTCACCGGTGTCATCACCACTTCCCAGCCGGTCTTCAGCACGTACTGCGCCACTGCCACCTGGATCACCTTCTCCAGCGGCCAGATGCCGTAGAACGCGATCACGTAGAACAGCGACGAGTCGACCAGCTCCCCGGCCAGCGTAGAGCCGATCGTGCGCGTCCACAGCCACCTCCCCGAGGTCCACAGCTTCATCTTGGCCAGCACGTAGCTGTTGGTGAAGCTGCCGCAGCAGAAGGCGATCAGCGAGCCGAGCGCAATCCGCCAGGTGTTGCCGAACACGTCCTGCAGGCTTTTCTGGTAGTCCGCCATGAAGGGCGCCACCGGCATGTTCAGCACCACCAGGCTCATGAAGGTGGCGAAAGCCAGCGCGGCAAAGCCGGCCCAGACCACGCGCCGGTCGCGGCCGTAGCCGTAGACCTCGGTCAACACGTCGCCGAAGATGTAGGAGATCGGGAAGAACAGCACGCCGGCGCCGAAGGTCACCGTGCCGATCACGGGCAGCGTCACCTGTGCCGCCTTGGCCGCGCCGATCAGGTTCGAGCACAGCAGCACGGTGACAAAGGCCACCATGACGAAGTCATAGTAACGGTAGACGCGGCCAGCGGGGCCTGCGCTGGCGGGGATGGCGGACATGGGGGCTCCCGGTCGGACGCGCTGGCGCGCGGTGTTTTGGGCGCGATTATGCCAGCGGACCCCGGATTCTGCCGCGGCATGCGCAAGCGTTGCTGCGGCCGCCTGAAATGAAAATTCCCGGCCGAAGCCGGGAATTTCAGGTGGAGCGGCGCAGCCGGTGGCCGGGTCAGATATCCAGCTTGCTGATCTTGGAGCCGTTTACCGAGACGTCGAACATCAGGCCGGCATTGGTCTGCACGAAGGCAATCACCGGCTGCTGGCTGGTCAGGGTGTCGAGCCTGCCGTCCGCGCCGACCTTGGCCACCGCCACGTTGGCATCGGCGCCGGCGGTCCAGCCCTTGCTGGCAACAAACTTGTTGTAGGCCTCCGGGGTCATGAACATGATGATGACGGCCTTGGACTGCCCGCCGGCGGTCAGCCCGACCGAGGCCTGCGTCGTGCTGTAGTAGCCGACCGTCGCGCCCTTCGATCGCAGCGCACCCTCGCCGTACTCGCCGCCTACCACCAGGCCGGCCGAGATGACACGCGGGAACACCAGGACTCCTTGCGCACGCTGCGCCAGGTCGCGTGCGCCGGGGTTGGCGGAGAACAGCCGGTTCAGCGCTCCGTCCACCCCTGCATCGATTTCCTGCTTCTTGGCGACCGGGTCCTTCGAGGCGCTGGTGCCGGTGGTGGTGCAGCCTGCCGCCATTGCGGTGGCAACGAGCAGGCCCGATCCGGCAACCCGGGTAACAAAGTGGCGACGATTCATAGGTAACCTCCTGATGGGAAAAGTACCGCGTCTGGCTCAGTGGCTCAGTTGGCTGCGGCTGCCGCGGGTGCCTTGACCGTAATGGCCACGACTTCACGGTAGACGATCTTGGCCATCTGGCCCTGCTTGATGCCGTTCAGGTCGATGGCCGGATCCTGCACTTTCACGGTGCGCAGCGTCTCGCGCGGACCGCGGAAGGTGATCAGGCGCTTGGCCGGGTCGACCTTGGTGATCTGTGCGGTCACTGTGGTGGTGATCTCGCGCATGATGCCGGGCTTGCCGCCCTCGGCGGCGCGCGTGGTGCGGTCGACCGATTCGGCCAGTGCGGTGGCCTTGCTGTCGACCGGCTCAAGCGCGGCGACCAGCGCGGCGCCACGCGCCACGGTGAGGATGTCGCCCTTGCGGATCTGGCCAAAGTTGCGGGCCTCGTCGCCAGCCACCAGTTCGACCACGTTGCCGCGCGGGCCCTGGACCAGCACGGCCTTGGATTCGGGATCGATATCGACGATCTTGCCGCTGATGACCGCCTCTTCGGCCACGCCGACCGGCGCCGGCGGGCGCTGGGCGTTGGCACTGCCGGCGGCGAACGCGGTGGCGGCGAGGGCTGCGGCGAGCAGGCTGGACGAATGGCGAATCATTGGCTTTCCTTGACGTATTTGTGAAGGTGCCGTGCCTGGCGGGGCGCGGCCATCGCAGCACCGGGCCGGTGCCGATAAAGCCATTGTGGACAATCGGCCACGGGCCAGCAATCCACTTCGAAAAAATTTGGAGCGCGAAATTAAAACGTTTAATTGGTGCTGCGCCGGGGCCCTGCCAAGGCGCTGTTGCTGCTTCGTGCTGTCAGGCGTCGCCGAACAGTTCGCTGGCGCCGCTGCCTTGCGGGTTGGCCAGGCCGAAATGCCGGTAGGCGGCAGCCGTGGCCACGCGCCCGCGCGGCGTGCGCTGCAGGTAGCCTTGCTGGATCAGGTAGGGCTCGAGCACGTCCTCGATGGTGTCGCGCTCCTCGCCGATGGCCGCGGCCAGGTTGTCCACGCCCACGGGGCCGCCGCCGAACTTGTGCAGCACGGCTTCCAGCAGCTTGCGGTCCATCAGGTCGAAGCCGACGCTGTCCACGTCCAGCATGGCCAGCGCCGCGTCGGCCATGGCGCGAGTGATGTTCCCGTCACCCTTGACCTCGGCGTAGTCGCGCACCCGGCGCAGCAGCCGGTTGGCGATACGGGGCGTGCCGCGCGCGCGCCGGGCGATCTCCAGCGCGCCCTGCGGGTCGATACGGGCATGCAGCAGCTGCGCCGAGCGCGTGACGATGCGGGCCAGCTCATCGGCGGTATAGAACTCCAGCCGCGCCACGATGCCGAAGCGGTCGCGCAGCGGGTTGGTCAGCATGCCGGCACGCGTGGTGGCGCCCACCAGCGTGAACGGCTGCAGGTCGAGCTTGACCGAGCGCGCCGCCGGGCCCTCGCCGATCATGATGTCGATCTGGTAGTCCTCGAGCGCCGGGTACAGGATCTCCTCGACGACCGGCGAGAGCCGGTGGATCTCGTCGATGAACAGCACGTCGTTGGCTTCCAGGTTGGTCAGCAGCGCGGCCAGGTCGCCCGGGCGCTCCAGCACGGGGCCCGAGGTCTGGCGCAGGTTGACGCCCATCTCGCGCGCGATGATGTGGGCCAGCGTGGTCTTGCCCAGGCCCGGCGGGCCGAACAGCAGCACGTGGTCCAGCGCCTCGCGCCGGTTGCGCGCGGCGTGCATGAAGATATCGAGCTGCCCGCGCACCTTTTCCTGGCCGACGTACTCGTCCAGCAGCTTGGGCCGCAGCGCGCGCTCGAACGCCTCCTCCTGCGACGAGGCGGGGGTGGCGGCAATTACG